>CAMODP010000032.1 GCA_946611445.1 uncultured Eubacterium sp. | reverse complement strand
CTGCTTCTGCTCCTCTGTTCCGTAAGTCATGATCGGGTCGATGCAAAGGGAGGTATGGGCGGAAAGCGCAACGGCTGTCGTGCCGCAGACCTTGGCCATCTCCTCGATGCACATGATGTAGCTAAGCACATCACAGCCCTGTCCGCCGTATTCCTTCGGAACCGGGATGCCCATGAAACCATATTTGGCAAATTTGTCAAACGTCTCGCGCGGGAATCTCTCCTCTTCATCGATCTCCTGAGCGAGAGGCTTTACTTCATTCTGCGCGAAATCCCTGTACAGGTCCCGCGCCATCTCATGCTTTTTGTCAAGAGTAAAATCCATATCAAACCTCCGTTTTACTTAAAAAGTTACGCCTCGCCGATCAGTGTCTGTCTGCTGGTCGGAACCTTTTCCTTCACGCCAGCGGAATAATCATAGAAACCAAGACCGGTCTTCACACCGAGTCTGTTGCCGCGCACCATTTTCCGCAGAAGCGGGCAGGCGCGGTATTTTGAATCATGGGTCTCTTCATAAATGACATCCATGATGGCCAGGCAGATGTCCAGTCCGATGAAATCACCCAGCTCCAGCGGGCCCATCGGGTGGTTGCAGCCGAGCTTCATGCCGTTGTCGATGCCGGCGACGTCGGCGACGCCCGCCTCATAGACACATACGGCCTCGTTGATCATCGGCACCAGGATACGGTTGACGGCAAAGCCGGCGGCCTCGTTGACCTGTACCGGTGTCTTGCCGAGCATCTTGGCGATGTCCATGGCTTTGACGACCACTTCTTCCGGGGTGTTGATGCCCGCGATGATCTCGATCAGCTTCATAACCGGCGCAGGATTGAAGAAATGCATGCCGATGATCGGCTTCTGCAGTCCGTTGGCGATCTCCGTAATGGACAGAGAGGATGTGTTGGACGCATAGATGCAGTCCGGATTCTTAACGATATTCTCCTGCAGTTCCTTGAAGCAGGCTTTCTTCAGGTCCATTCTCTCCAGGGCGGCCTCAACGATCAGGTCGGGATCCACGCAGATCTCATTCAGCCCGGGAACAACCTTGGCTGTGATGGCATCGGCCGCAGCCTGATCCATCTTGCCTTTGGCGACCAGCTTGTCCATGGCCTTGACGATCTTGCCCTTGCCGCCGTCAGCAAACTCCTGCTTGATATCGCAGAGGTAGACCTTCTCCACTTCCGCGCACTGGGCAAAAGCCTGCGCGATTCCGGAGCCCATTGTGCCGGCCCCGATCACTCCAACTTTCATGTCATACTCCTTTCACCGCCGTATCAGCGGCAGCTGCTGCGCCCCTGCAACAGGGACATGCTCCGTTTAGTCAGATAAGCGCTTTCGTGTTACAGATATGTCAGTAAGCTGCTTTGGTCAGTCCACGTTGATTATATGACGAAGACTGACATTGGTAAAGTTTTTTCTTTTCTTTTTATGATTTCCGTTACTCTCTCTCGACGATGCAGGAGCAGCCCATGCCGCCGCCGATGCAGAGTGTGGCAAGGCCCTTCTTTGCATCTCTTCTCGCCATCTCATACAGAAGGGTGACGAGGATACGGGCGCCGGAGCACCCTACCGGGTGGCCGAGCGCGATGGCGCCGCCGTTGACGTTCAGCTTGTCCATCGGGAATTTCAGGTCACGGCCGACTGCCAGGGACTGCGCCGCGAATGCTTCGTTGGCTTCGATCAGGTCGATGTCGTCGATGGTCAGGCCTGTTTTCTTGAAGAGGTTGCGGGTGGAGGCGATCGGGCCTACGCCCATGATGGAAGGATCTACGCCGCCCAGAGCGCCCTGTACCCAGGTGGCCATCGGGGTCACGCCGAGCTCTTTTGCCTTCTCTTCGCTCATCACGATAACGGCAGCCGCGCCGTCATTGATGCCGGAGGCATTTCCGGCTGTGACGATACCGTCTTTCTTGAATGCCGGGCGAAGCTTTGCAAGTCCTTCTTTCGTGGTGCCGGGACGCGGGCCTTCATCGGTATCGAAGATCACCGTAGACTTTTTCTGTTTTACTTCTACCGGAACGATCTCATCTTTGAACTTTCCGTCTTCAATGGCTTTGGAGGCCTTCTGCTGGCTCCAGGCCGCAAACTCGTCGAGCTCCTCGCGGGTCAGGTGCCACTGCTCTGCCACGTTCTCCGCCGTGATGCCCATGTGATAGTCATTGAAGGCATCGGTCAGAGCGTCATGCGTCATGGAGTCGATCAGCTTTCCGTCGCCCATGCGATATCCGTAGCGGCCGTTCTGCAGCAGATACGGCGCGCGGGACATGCTCTCCATGCCGCCTGCGACATAGATATCGCCCTCACCGACCTGGATCATGTGCGCGGCCATATTGATCGCGTTCAGACCGGAGCCGCAGAGAATGTTCATCGTCATAGCCGGTACTTCCACAGGGATTCCGGCGCGAATCGCCGCCTGGCGTGCGACATTCTGTCCCTGTCCTGCCTGCAGCACGCAGCCCATATACACCGCGTCAACCTTATCAGCCGGGACACCCGCTCTCTTCAGAGCCTCTTTGATCACGATCGTTCCCAGATCCGCGACCGGCACGCTTGAAAGGCCGCCGCCCATTGTACCGATAGCTGTACGACAAGCACCTGCAATAACTACCTTTTTTGCCATTTGTGAGCCTCCTTACCTTAGTAATTAAACTGTCCTCCGAACTCGCACAACCTTATCCCGGATTGTACAAATTTGCATACATTTACTATACCGTGCGGAATCTCATATGTCAAATATTTATCAATCTTTGTACAAAAATCCATACAATCTGTACGCGCATGAAAGAGGGCACACTACACATTGTAGTGTGGAGACAGGGGTCTGACCCCTGTCTCCGCCTCTCTTATCTCTTGTTGCTCCGTCTCCAGATGTGCATCTTCTCCGCCTCGGCGATCAGGCCGTCCCGGAAATCCGGATGCGCCAGGGAGATCAGGCCTTCTGCTCTCTGCCATGCAGACAGCCCCTTCAGGTTCAGCTTGCCGTATTCCGTGACGATGTACATGGTGTTGGCCCTGGTGTCAGTGACGATGCTGCCGGGCGCGAGTGTCGGCCGGATGCGGCTCTCCGCCTGGCCGGTCTTCTTGTTCATGAAGGTGGAGGACAGGCAGATAAAGCTCTTGCCGCCCTTTGACAGGTAGGCGCCCAGGACGAAGTCAAGCTGGCCGCCGGCGCCGGAGATGTTCCTGGTGCCGGAGCTCTCGGCGTTGACCTGGCCGAACAGATCAATGTCCACCGCGTTATTGATGGAGATAAAGTTGTCCAGCTGGCAGATGGTGCGGGCGTCGTTCACGTATTCCACCGTAGTGCTCAGGCAGTCGGGATTGTTGTTCAGATAATCATACATCCTCTGGGAGCCCGCGCCGAAGGCGTATGTCTGTTTTCCGCGGTCGATATTCTTGCGGGCGCCGGTGATTTTCCCTGCCTCCGCCATGTCGACAAAAGCATCTACATACATTTCTGTGTGAATGCCCAGATCCTTCAGATCGCTCTCTGCGATCATTTTGCCGATGGCGTTCGGCATGCCGCCGATACCCAGCTGCAGGCAGGCGCCGTCCGGGATCTCTTCGACTACCAGCTCCGCCACGGCTTTGTCCACCTCTGTGGCCGGCGCGGCTTTTCCGAGGGCGTCGATCGGCGGATTGTCGCTTTCTATGATCATATCCACCTGGTCAATGTGCACCCAGGCCTTTTCATCGCCCATGCAGACGGGCATATTCCGGTTGACCTCGACGATCACTGTCTCAGCAGCGGCAACGACCTCGGCCATGTGACTGGCGTTGGGTCCAAAGTTGAAATACCCGTCCGCGTTCATGGGCGAGCACTGGAAAGCGGCAACATGCAGCGGCTCTCTCCTGTCCCGATAGTGTCTCGGCAGCTCCGAGTAGCGAAGAGGCATGTAAAAGCTGAATCCCGCCGCGATGGCTTTTCTCTCCGCCGGGTTCATATGCCAGCTGTTCCAGGTGAAATGCGCCGCCGGGTCCTCGATCCGGAAAATCTCCGGCTCATGGATCAGAATGCCGCCCATGACCTTCACGTCGTGAAGCTCCGGCATTCTCTTCGCCAGCGCCCGGTCAAAAGCGACCGTCGTGCCGGTGCACCAGCCATAATCCACCCAGTCGCCGTCTTTCACGACAGCAGCGGCTTTCTCAGCGGTTGTCAGTTTTGCCTTGTACTGTTCTTCGTAACTCATGCTATCCTCCCATTCGGACGGAGGAGACAGGGGTCAGACCTGTGTCTCCGGACTATTGAAAACGATTATTCCCGATACAGTAGGAGACACAGGTCTGACCCCTGTCTCCTTTCTCCGATTTCCTGAAAACGAATATTTGCTGATGCAGTTGGAGACACAGGTCTGACCCCTGTCTCCTTTCCCTGCAGTCTGTTTTCTATTGTACCCTAAAAAAGACAAAATAAAAACCGGTACTTTGTAAGATTTATCAATCCTCTCATCCTACAAAATACCGTTTTCCGAAAAGCGGAGACAGGGGTCAGACCCGTGTCTCCGGGTTTTTGAAAACGAAGGTTTTCCCGTGCAGGAGGAGACAGGGGTCTGACCCCTGTCTCCTCCTGTCTCCTCTGTGAATTACAGGTCCCGGAAATGGAAGCTCCGTCTGCCGGATGCATAATCGCCGACGGTCTGGCCGCTTCCGACCAGCCTGTATTTGTATGTGATCAGCCCCTCAAGGCCCACAGGACCGCGGGCGTGGATCTTGCCGGTACTGATGCCCACCTCGGCGCCGAAGCCGTAACGGAAGCCGTCGGCGAAGCGGGTGGAGCAGTTCTGGTACACGCCTGCTGAGTCGACCATCTGCATGAAGTATTCGGCAGTCTCCGCATTCTCCGTGATGATGGCATCTGTATGATGGGATCCGTAGGTATTGATATGCTCTGCAGCCTCTTCTACCCCGTCGACCAGTTTCACGGCCAGAATAAGGTCCAGATATTCCTGACGGAAATCGTCGTCAGCGATCTCCTCGGCTTTGATGAACTCTGTGACCTCTTTTGTGCCGCGGATCGCCACTCCGGCATCCTTCAGCGCCCGTGCGGCCAGCGGCAGAAAATCCGCGGCAATGGAACGGTCTACCAGCAGCGTCTCCGCCGCGTTGCAGGCGGCCGTGTACTGGATCTTTGCGTCTACCAGGATCGGAATCGCCTTTTCGAAATCGGCATCCCGGTCCACATATACATGGCAGATGCCGTCCGCGTGGCCCATGACAGGGATCTTCGTGTGGTCCATGATATACCGCACGAAAGCATTTGATCCCCTGGGGATCAGCAGATCCACATCCCTGTCGCAGGACAGCAGCTCGTCGATCTCATTGTGCAGCTCCGCCTGCAGCAGACAGCTCTCCGGAAGACCGCAGGAAACAGCGGCCTGGTGAATGATGCCAAACAGGACGCGGTTCGTCGCTGCCGTCTCCTTTCCGCCCTTCAGAATGGCACAGTTCCCGCTCTTCAGGCAGAGGGTGGAGATCTGTACCAGCGCATCGGGCCTGGCCTCAAAAATAACGCCTATGACACCGATCGGACAGGAAATGCGCTTCAGCACCAGACCTTCGTCCAGTTCTCTGGCCAGCAGCACCTTTCCCACCGGGTCCTCCAGGCGGATCAGCTGTCGGATTCCTTCGATAACGGAATCCAGCTTGCCCTCATCAAATTTGAGCCTTTTATAGACGGCATCGGAAATGCCGGCCTCTCTGGCCGCGGCGAGATCAGACCGGTTCGCGGCAAAGATTTCCTCCCTTCCGGCCATGAGCGCGTCGGCTATGGCGGACAGCGCCTGGTTTTTCTGTTCCGCACTGCAGGCAGCCAGCTTTGGGGACGCCAGCTTCATCTTGTGCGCTTCTTCCCTTATATTCATAAATGCTCCTTTTCGCCAATTGCTCGCCGTGGAATTATTTCTGATACATTATCCTTTATTATTATAGAAGAAGTGTCCCCTTATGTTCAACCAAAAGCCTCTGCCGGCTGAAAGTAAATACGCCCCTCAGCTGTTAAGCGATGAACATCGCATCGCCAAAGCTGAAGAATCTGTATCTCTGTCTGACCGCCTCCTCATAGGCGGCAAACACTTTGTCCTTTCCGGCAAAAGCCGACACCAGCATGATCAGTGTGGATTCAGGCAGGTGGAAGTTGGTGATCAGGGCATCCATGATCTTAAAACGATAGCCCGGGTAGATGAAGATATCCGTCCATCCGCTGCCGGCATGGAGTATGCCGTCTTCGTCCGCGGCGGATTCCAGCGTCCGGCAGCTGGTCGTGCCGACGCAGATGACGCGCCCGCCCGCGCGCTTTGTCCGGTTGATGAGTTCAGCCTGTTCCTCTTCGATCTCGTAGTACTCCGTGTGCATGTGATGCTCGGTGACATCCTCCACCTTGACAGGCCGGAAAGTCCCCAGGCCTACATGGAGCGTCACATGGGCGATGTTCACTCCCGCTTCCTTGATCTCCCGGAGCAGTTCCGGCGTGAAATGCAGGCCGGCCGTGGGAGCCGCGGCAGAGCCCTCTGCCCTGGCATATACGGTCTGGTAACGGTTTTTGTCCTTCAGTTTATGTGTGATGTACGGCGGCAGGGGCATCTCGCCCAGCTGGTCCAGGATCTCCTCGAAGATGCCGTTATAGGAAAACCGCACCAGACGGTTGCCGTCCTCCACGATGTCCAGAATCTCGGCCGTCATCAGAAAAGCGGAATCGGAATCTCCCCGCTCCTCCGCCGCGCAGTTTCCCACGGGGCCGAACCCGATCACAGCGCCGGGCCTGCACTTTTTCCCGGGGCGGACCAGGGTTTCCCACACATTATCCTGATGCCTTTTGAGCAGGAGCAGCTCTACAGCCGCCCCCGTGTCCGTCTTCACCCCGTACAGTCTGGCCGGAATGACTTTTGTGTCGTTGATGACCAGACAGTCGCCGGGCCGCAGGTATTCCGTAATGTCGCGGAAATGCCGGTGCTCTATGGCTCCGGTGTCTTTATCCAGCACCAGCAGGCGGGAGGAGCTCCTGTCCTCCAGCGGGTCCTGGGCAATCAGCTCCTCGGGGAGATCATACCAGAAGTCACTCGTCTTCATATCCGCCTCCCTCATGCCTGCGCAGCTGCAGGTTTTACTGCAGATCCGGTGTCTGACTCCTGCCTGGCTTCCGCCTCCCGCTGCTGCTCATAGTAATTGTGGTAGTATTCTTTTCCGTAATATACATGGTCAAGCAGGGTCAGCGCAGGCTGTCCGTCCTTCACCTCGATCCGGCTGACCGCGCAGTTCATCGGCACATGTCCCTGCCAGAAATCCGACGGATCGTCAAACAGGCTGTTGAGAATGGCCCTGGACGCGCAGCCGTGTGTCGATACCAGGACAGTCTTGTCCTGCAGATCCGCATTGTGCAGCAGTTCCTGCAGAAAATCCTGGCAGCGGCTGATCACGTCCGGGATCGTCTCGCCGCCCGGAGGCGCCGGGAAACCCAGCGGGTCGTCATGAAAAGCAAGATAGTTTTCTCTCGGTATCTCCAGATGGTTCAGGTCACAGCTCCTGCCCTCCCACTCGCCGAATGAAATCTCCATGATGCGCGGCTCGTCAACAATGGGAATATCCCGGTCTCCGATCACGATCTCCGCCGTGTGGCGGGCGCGCACCAGCGGGCTGGTATAGCAGATGTCAAACGGAATATCCCGCATGCCGTCCCGGGTAATCTCCGCCAGGAGAACGCCCTCTTCGTTCAGGTCTGCCCCGTGACGGCCCTGCAGTCTCCGCTCCTTATTCCATGGTGTCTCGCCGTGACGCATAACGTATATGATCATTTTGTCCTCTCTACTGTCTCAGCTCGATGCCCATGCCAGACAATCCGTTCAGAATCTTCTTCATAGCCGAGGCGATATCTGCCTCTTCGAGCGTCTTTTCCTTGGACCGGAAGGACAGGGACCAGGCCATGGATTTGAATCCGTCCTGCACCTGCTCGCCTTCGTAGACATCGAAGAGTTCCAGGCTCTCCAGTGTCTTTCCGCCCCTCTGCCGTATCATCATCTCGATCGCGGCGGCCTCGATCTTCTTCGGCACGACCATGGACAGGTCTCTGCTGACAGCCGGGAAGCGGGCAATTCCCTCAAACCGGCGGTCAAAGGTCGCCATCGGCAGAACAGCCGGGATATCGATGACGGCAACATAGGTTCTGGCGCCGATCTCATAGTTTTTCTGCACGACAGGGTGCAGCTCGCCAAGGTAGCCTACGACGGTATCGCCGCTCCTGACCAGCGCCTGACGGCCGGGATGCAGGAAAGGCTTGCCCGCCGCGGCGTCATAAGAAAGTCCGTCCGCCAGGCCGATCTTGCCCATGAATTCCTCGATAACGCCCTTCATCTCATAGAAATCGCCCTTGCCGTAGAAGCCCAGCGTGAACTGCATCCGCTCTTCCGGCAGCTCGGTCAGCGGCAGGGCCTTCGGCAGATAGATATTGCCCAGTTCATACAGACGGACATCCTTGTTGCGGTGATTATAATTGGCCGCCAGGGAAGTCAGAATCCCGTTCAGCGGTGTCGTCCGCATAATGGAGAAGTCCTCTCCCAGCGGGTTGGAGATCTGTACGGCGGCGCGGAGCGGATCATCCTCCGGGATCAGCAGGCGGTCAAAAACCTTCGGGCTCTCGAAGGAGAAGCACATCCCCTGTGAAAAACCGCAGTACTCCGCCACATCCCTGGCTTTGCCCTCGACCATCATCTTGAAGGACATCTTGCCGGTCGTGGCCTCGCCTCTGGGCAGGGTCATCGGAATGTTGTTGTATCCGTAGAACCGGGCCACTTCTTCGGCCAGATCACAGGTTCTGTGGATATCCTGGCGGAAGGTCGGCGCGACAATCTCGCCCGTTTTTTCATCCAGACGCAGTTCCACTGAAGCGAGATACTGCAGCTGGTCCTCCGCTGAGATATCCGTTCCCAGAAGGGCGTTGATCTTCTCCGGCTCAAACGGCACCCGTGACTCTTCTCTCTTCACAGGGTACACGTCGATCATGCCGCCGACCACCTCGCCGGCGCCGAACTCCTCGATCAGCTGGCAGGCGCGGTTCATGGCTTCCGATGCGCTGTTCGGATCCAGACCCTTGTCAAACTTCCGGGACGCGTCTGTCTGGTGACCGATCTTCTTGGAGGACAGCCGGATATTGGTGCCGTCAAAGCAGGCCGCCTCAAAGAGCATGGTATGCACGTTCTCCGTGATCATGGAATTCTCGCCGCCCATGATGCCTGCCAGACCGACGGCTTTTTCCGCGTCACGGATCGTCAGGATGCTGGAATCCAGGGTGTACTCCTTGCCGTCCAGGGTCGTGAAGGTCTCGCCGTCATCGGCCCGGCGCACGATGATCTTGTGCCCGGCGATGGTGTCCAGATCATAGGCATGCATCGGCTGACCGTACTCTTCCATTACATAGTTCGTGATGTCCACGACATTGTTGATCGGACGGATGCCGTTTGCGGCAAGCGCCCGCTGCATCCATTTCGGCGACGGGGCCAGCTTTATGTTTTTCACCACGCGGGCGGTAAAACGCGGGCACAGGTCCGTATCCTTAACCTCAACAGAGATGTAGTCATTCACATCTTCGCTGTTCCCGGTCTCTTTGATCACCGGCGGATGGAAGGGCTTGCGGAAGGTCGCAGCCGCCTCGCGGGCAATGCCGATGACGCTGTAGCAGTCAACGCGGTTTGAAGTGATCTCATACTCGATATTCACATCATGCAGGCCGAGAGCTTCTATAGCGTCGTCGCCCGGCTTTACGCCGGATTCCTCGCTGAACTCATACAGACCGCTCTCCGGCGCTTCCGGATAAAACTCACGGCTGCTGCCCAGCTCTTCGATAGAGCACATCATTCCATAGGAATCAATCCCGCGCAGCTTGCCCGGCTTGATCTCGATGCCGCCCTCTGTCATTTTCCCGTCATGTCCGCCGGCCACACGGCCTCCCGGCAGGACGACAGGCGTCAGCATGCCGACATGAGAGTTCGGGGCGCCCGTGACGATCTGCACGTTCTCCGCGGCGCCGACATTCACCTGGCAGATGACCAGATGGTCAGAATCCGGGTGCGGCTGCTGCTCCTCAATGCGGCCGACGACGATCTTGTCCAGGTCGCGGTCCAGCTCCTGATAATTCTCAACCTTAGTTCCGGAGAGCGTCATCCCGTCCATGTATTCCTGCGGGGTGACATCCAGATCCGGAACGTACATTTTTATCCAGGACATGGAAGTGTTCATATTTATCTATTCTCCTTTAAAACTGATTCAGGAATCTCTGGTCATTTTCATACAGCAGCCGCATATCGTCGATCTCGTATTTGAGCAGCGCGATGCGCTCGAGGCCGACGCCGAAGGCAAAGCCGGTGTATTCGTTGGGGTCGATGCCGCACATCTCGAATACATGGGGGTGCACCATGCCGCAGCCGAGGATCTCGATCCAGCCTTCGCCCTTGCAGAACCGGCAGCCTTTGCCGCCGCATTTGAAGCAGCTGACATCCATCTCTGCGCTGGGTTCTGTGAACGGGAAGTGATGGGGGCGGAATTTGGTCTTTGTCTCCGGCCCGAAGATTTCCTTGGCGAACTGCTCCAGTGTGCCTTTCAGGTCTGCCAGTGTGATGTTTTTGTCCACGACCAGTCCCTCGATCTGGTGGAAGGAGGGAGAATGCGTGGCGTCTACTTCATCGGAGCGGAACACGCGTCCCGGGGAGATCATGCGGATGGGCAGCTTGCCCTGCTCCATGACGCGGGCCTGTGTCGGGGATGTCTGGGTGCGCAGAACAATTTCCTTGTTGATGTAGAAGGTGTCCTGCTCATCCTTTGCGGGATGGTTGGCCGGAATGTTCAGCTTTGTGAAGTTGTACTCGTCGTATTCAACTTCCGGTCCCTCGACGACCTCATAGCCCATGCCGATGAAGATGCGCTCCAGCTCCTCCAGGGCGATCTGGTTCGGATGACGGTGTCCCAGCACTGCCTTTTTGGCGGGAAGGGTCACATCTATGGTCTCTGTCGCCAGGCGCATTTCCAGCTGCTCCTGCTCGATTTTTTCCTTTATCTCGGCCATCCGCTCTTCTATTCTGTCCCGGGCCTCGTTGACCAGCTGTCCCACCTTGGGGCGGTCTTCCGGGGCGACGTCCTTCATGCCTTTCATGACCTCTTTGAGCTCGCCTTTTTTGCCGAGAATCCTGACACGGATCTCATTGAGGGCATCCGGCGACGCCGCCTTCTGCATGCTTTCCATGGCCGAAGCAACGATCGAATTCAGCCGTTCTTTCATGCTGCCATCACTCATCTGATACTTCCTCCTTAAAAAAATAAAAGACCCCATCCCATAGGGACGAGATCATCACTCGCGGTACCACCCTGATTCCCGGCACGCCGGGCACTCATCAGCTGCTGTAACGTGCAGACACGTTCCGCACTACGCATCCTGCCGGCCCCTGTGTCTGCGCCTCTTCCGGATTCATCCGGAGTCCGGCAGCCTGTCCGGGCCGTTCATGACTTCACGCGGAAAGCTCGGGCGCGAACCTCGGGATCCATCTGAACCGAAGAGGACTCGCAGCCTTTGATCCCCTATCTCTGCCGGAAAATGCATCCGTACTGACGCCGTCATAGCCTGTACCTGCGTTATTGTAAGCTTTTGCAGGAGGAGTGTCAAGTAGAAGTTGTATAAGTCCCGCGCCGCTCCGCTGCCAGGACAGCTCTCGCGTCGCTGCAGGTATTCGGACTTTCCGCCTGCTTTCGCAGACTCGTCCTCATACCTGTTGTCGCCCCTGATATCCAGCCCTCTCTGCATGCCAGCATGCTCAGGGGCTGTCTATCGGGACCGGACTTATACAATAAAATAAAGACGGGAGAAGAATTGCTTCTTCTCCCGACCCGAAGTGTCGTCCCTGTAAAGTTGACTCCTAGACCGAAATCCAGGTGGGTAACCGCAAACGCCGCTTCTGTCTTCCTCTGCAGAGGAGGCCTGACATCCGCACGTCAATGTAGGAATCCCGTTTTAAAGCAATTGTAGGTTCAATATAACAGGTAGTCGAGCACCTCAGGCGACGGCGAACCGTCAACTATATTGTACTAAGATTTATACAATGCGTCAACGCCTATGTGCATCTTTGCATCGGTTTTTGTGATACGGATATTACTCTATGCCGTTCTGCAGCTTGCAGGCCTTGATCAGGTTCTTGGCGAGCATGGCGGAGGTGATCGCGCCTACGCCCGGAACCGGGGTCTTCCAGCTGGCCTTCTCCTCGACGTCCTTTGAGCAGCAGCCCAGGGTGACGATCTTCTGCTTGCCGGTCTTCTCATTGATGATCGGATTGCCGTCGGCATCAAAGGCTTTCTCACGGACGACGGCCGCGTCGATGACGATGGCGCCTTCCTTGATCATATCCGCTGTCACGGAATCCTTGAAGGGCGTGGCCGCAATGACGACATCCGCCTGTGTGGAATAGTCATTCTTGATCTCGCCGTGCGTCAGGTGATGGATAATGGAAACCGTCGCAAAACGGTTGGTCAGCATCATGGATGCCGGCTTGCCGATGACGTTGGAGTTGTTGATGATGCAGACATCCAGACCGCAGGCCACGTCATCCTCCTGGCCGGGCTTTGCCAGCGGGAGGGGCTCATATTTCGGACGCACAGTGGCTTTGATCTCTTCCGCGTAATAATTGATCACCTCGATGATCGCGCTGGCGGTGCACGGATACAGGCCGGTGGGGTCATTGATGACCAGCTTGCCCATGTTGGCAGACGTGCAGGCATCCACATCCTTCAGAGGATTCAGGTTGTCGCCGATGGCCACGTTCTCATCGATGTTGTCCAGCGGGCGGAAAGCCAGAATGCCGTGAATGGTCGGATCCGCATTGATCGCGCGGAACTTCTCGATGTACTCCTCCTGGGAGACATCTGCCGGCATGGCGAATACCTCGACCTCGATTCCGGCCTCATTCATGGTCTTCGTGGCGCCTTTTTCATAGGACAGGTCAGGTCCCTTCTCACCGACGCGGACGATACCCAGCTTCGGGGTGATGCCCTTTGCCTTCAGTTCTTCGGCGGCCGCCTTGCACTCATCCTTGATCGACTGCGCGACAAGCTTGCAGTCCAAAACCTTAGCGCTCATTGGATTACCCTCCTTTATTCTTCCTTCCTATTTCTCAAGTATGGCCAGCACCTTCCGGTAGACCTCGTCACAGACGGCGCAGTCCTTTTCCATCAGGGGAACCAGCTCCGCCCGCAGGCCCGCGCAGTAATCCTGGTCCGTGATGCAGTTCAGGTTGACGATGACGTTCAGCCACGCGCTCCGGATAGCTCCCTTGAGGAGCAGGACGCCGCAGCCTACGTCCGAGATTGCCAGTCTGGAGCCCTTTTCTACGAGCTCCTCCTCCAGGATGACC
This sequence comes from uncultured Eubacterium sp., assembly GCA_946611445.1. Classification (GTDB taxonomy): domain Bacteria; phylum Bacillota; class Clostridia; order Lachnospirales; family Lachnospiraceae; genus Bilifractor. Next base: position 421 of record CAMODP010000032.1, on the reverse strand, counting down.
GCCTCATGGCAGACCCGCATGATCTCGACGGGACCCTGAACAGCCACCTTGAAGCATTTCTGCAGGGTCTCTTCCTTCACCCTCTTCTGCTCATCCGTATCCTTCGGCAGGCCGTAAGCCTGAGACAGCGGATAAAAATTCTCCGCGTCCTCATCAATCAGCCGCAGCAGTCTGTCCTGCAGTTCTCCCGTCCTGGCCAGAATGCGCTGAATATCCTCTTCAAATTCCGCGTATTTCTTCTTTCCCGTTGTCAGGGAGCAGACCATCCCGCCGAGCGCCGTTCCCAGCGCGCCGGCCAGCGCGGCCACGCCGCCGCCGCCCGGAACCGGGGCCTTCGAAGAGAGCTGCGCGACAAAGTCTGTGCAGGGTGCTTCTCTCAGTGCCATATTTTCTCCTTCCTGCAGAGTGGGGCTGCGGCAGG
>CAMODP010000031.1 GCA_946611445.1 uncultured Eubacterium sp. | reverse complement strand
GGTCGCTCATGAGTCCGCCTGCCGGCAGTTCCAGACCGGCCAGGACCTTGCCGTCCAGAACCGCGGTCATGCCGCCTCTCATGCGTTTGACTTCCATGACAGCTGCGTACATGTCTCTCGTATTTGTGCCCGCGACGATGATGTTGTGGGAGTCATGGGCAACAGACACTGCGACGGCACCGCGTTTCAGGCCGTAGTCAGACAGCAGGGCGGAGGCGGTGTTTCCGGTGCCGTGATGCCGCTCTACGACGCTTATGCGCACTACATCCCGGCTGCTGTCATAGACAAAATCTCCATCTTCGCCGATGCGGACATGCTGCGTCTTTTCTTCCGTCAGCACGCCTCCGGGCAGCACGCGAATGGTCCTGACATCACCGGAATGAAGATGCAGCTTCAGCTTTTCTTCACAAAAGTCGCCGATATTCATGTTTCCGATCAGGACAGGCCTGCGTTTTGTCTGCTCCGGAATGACACATCTTCCGTCTTCCGCTGTGAGAATGCCTCTTTTCCAGACTTTTCTGATTTCAAAGGACTGCAGGTCATTTACCAGCACCAGATCCGCGATCCGTCCGGGCGCGATGGCCCCCCTGTCATGCAGTCTGTAGCATTCGGCGGCATTCCGCGTTGCCATGGAGACGGCGTCCATCGGGTCAACGCCCCGGCCTATACAGTACCGCACACCTGCGTCTACCGCACCCCGTTCCAGTATGGTCAGGGGCTGGATATCATCGGAACAGAGCAGACAGCGGGAGGCATTTGCCGGGGTGATGGCATCTGCCAGAGCAGGCAGGTCCGTACAGGCAGAGCCATAACGGATCTGGACATACATTCCCATACGGATCCGCTCTGTCATCTCTTCGGGCGTTGAACACTCGTGATCTGTCAGGATGCCTGCGGCGATGTAGGCGGACAGGTCTTTTCCGGACAGCCCGGGGGAATGCCCGTCCGTGATCACGCCTGCCCGGGCTGCCAGAACCAGCTTATCCAGCACTGTGCTGTCACAATGCAGAAGTCCGGGAACATTCATCATTTCACCGAGTCCGGTCACGCGGTGCGCCATGACGTCATTCCGCATGTGTATGTTATCGACGATCGCCCCGGCGTGTTCAAAAGGTGTGGCCGGCACACAGGAGGCCATCATGAAAAACAGATCCATGACTGCGTATCTGGACTCAGACTGCATAAAATACAGACCTTTCAGCCCTGCCACATTCATGATTTCGTGCGGATCAGCGATGACAGAGGTGACACCCCGTGTAACCATAATCCGCGAAAACTCGTGGGGCAGCAGCATAGACGATTCCACATGGATATGACTGTCGATCATTCCGGGGATCAGAAAACCGTCTGCAATGACTGTCTCTTTTCCCTCGTATGAACCGATACCGATGATGATTCCGTCACAGACCGCCACATCTCCTTCCAATATTTCTCTGGAAAGGACATTGACTATTTTTGCGCCCCGGATTACCAGGTCAGCCGGCTCCAGTCCCCGGGCCTGACGGATCCGCCTCGCCAGGCGCAATCTGTCTGACAGGCGGTGCAGTTTCGGGTGGATGGTGTCTGTAGATAGGTTCATAGTCATCTGCGCACCTCCGCTATATAAACAAACATTCCGGCAATGGCATCATACCGGCTGCTTACCGGCCTCAGTCTTTCCTTCAGCACGCCTGTACATGGTCTTCCTGACGGCGTTCAGGATGTTCTCATATCCCGTGCACCGGCAGAGATGACCGGACAGCAGTCTGCGCAGCTCGGCATCTGTGTAGATTACGCCGGGCTTCAGGAAACTCTCTGCCTCCATGATAAAGCCGGGCGTGCAGAATCCGCACTGCACGGCAGTCTCATCAACAAAGGCCTGCTGCAGATCAGACAGCTCGCCTTCCGGGCCGGTCAGGCCTTCTACTGTTGTGATTTCTTTTCCGTCTGCCCAGATCGCCAGATAAATGCAGGAATTGTAGCACTCTCCGTCGATAATAACGGCACAGGCGCCGCACTCGCCGACCTCGCAGCCCTTTTTAACGGAGGTCAGACTGTAGTCATTGCGCAGCAGATCCGTCAGGGAGGCCCGGACATCCACGACAGCAGTCCGTTCCCGTCCGTTAATCGTACAGTGTATAATTTTATACTGCCTCTCATCTGAAGGGCTGTTCATAATGGTATTCATCTGCGTTCGCTCCTTTCACCGGACCGCGGTCTCATGCCCGTACAGCCGGCTGGCATCGGTTTTTCAGGAAACAGGTCGGCATCAGCTGTTCTGAAAGCGGGCCAGGGAGCCGTCTTCAGCAGTGCCGCACACTGCCGCCCTGAAGGCACGCCGGGCCAGCACGCTGCAGATATGTTCCCGGAAATCCCGGGCTGCACGCCAGCTGTCTCTGGGGTGAACATCCGACAGGACGGAGCTGCCGATCTTATCGGTCAGAGAATCCGTCAGCCTGGCTCCCCGGAAACGCTGTTCCGTCAGGGGGGCTCTGCCAGGCACCGGGCCTGCCACGCCAAAAGCGATGCGGAGATCCCGAAGGTGTGAGCGGTCTTCTGAGAGACGGACATTTACACTGCAGCCGATAGTGGCGATTTCCATGGCGCTCCGCATTCCGTATTTTATGTAGTGTCCGGCATAGCCTTCATAGGATTCTTCAGGAATCAGGATGGCAGTCTGCAGCTCACCGGGACGCAGGTCTACCTTTCCCGGACCGAGATAAAAATCCTGAATGGGTATGATGCGCCTGCCTTCCGGGCCGTCGATCTGGATCCGGGCATCCCAGGCCATCAGGGTGGAAGCGGAGTCGGCACTGGTCACGCCGTTGCATGTGTTGCCGCCGATGGTGCCTATGGCACGGATCTGTGGCCCGCCCACCAGGTCCACGGCTTCTCCGAGAACCGCTATGTGCTGCCGGATAAGAGGATCCTCCGTGATGTGACGGAAGGAGGTCAGAGACCCGATGCGCAGCGTGCCGTCTTCATCCATGGAGACACCCCGCAGTTCGTCGAGACCATGGATGCTCACCAGCTCACAGCCGGCCATCCGCCCCTCACGGATGTGGATCAGGACATCTGATCCGCCTGCGATGATTTTCGCCGCGGGATGTTCCAGCAGCAGCCGGATGGCATCCCGGATATCTGACGGTTCATAAACAGCTTTTATATCATACATCTGCACGCACCTCCTGTTCGTGTGCCCCGGACGGCTCTGAAACCGGAGCCTGCTCTCTGAACAAATGCGCGTCCCTGAACTTCCGGAACAGCAGATGGGGGTCCATGGGCAGTTCATTCAGGGGGACGCCCACTGCCTGCAGAACGGCGTTCCTGATCGCAGGTGCCGCAGGCAGGGCAGGCGGTTCTCCGAGAGATTTTGTGCCGTAGGCGCTGGTGGGCTCGGCGTTTTCGATAAACCTTGCCTCCAGATGAGGATGGTCCATGGCCGTAGACAGCTTATAGTCCAGAAGGTTGCCGTTCAGCAGCTTTCCTGTCTTCGGGTCGTAGATCATTTTCTCGCTCAGCGCATAACCGATGCTCATGCTCATGCCGCCGTGTACCTGGGCCTTCGCGAGGGCCGGATTGACCAGCGTGCCCGCGTCGTGGACATTGATGACATCCAGCAGCCGGATCCGGCACATCTCTATGTCTACCTCTACCTCCGCGAAGGCACAGCCGAAGCTGTAGGCGTTTGACTTCAGCTGCGTGGTCTTTTCCATGGTCAGATGCTCACTGTGTTCCAGATCATACAGGCTGCTGGCTGCCAGCTCGCCGAGGCTCATCAGGATCCTGCCGTCCGTCGTACGGACGATGCTGCCGTCACGGATATCCATCAGGTACGGCTGCATTCTGGTATAGCGGTAAGCAACCTCCAGAATATGTGACCGGAAAGCCTCGGCACATCCGCGGATAGCCATGCCTGCGGCGTACGTCTGCCGGGAGGCGTAGGCGCCCGTGCCGTAAGGTGTGACATCCGTATCCTGACAGCTTACGATGTGAACCATATGCAGCGGGATGCCCAGCGTTTCCGCAGCCATCTGTGAAAAAGCAGTATCTGCGCCCTGACCGATCTCCGTCTCGCCGACCTGGAGCTGGATGGAGCCGTCCTGATTCATCACCATCCTGCAGGAACTGCTCTCCAGTGAGATCGGCCAGACGGCGGTATTGTACCAGAAAGCCGCGCATCCGATACCTCTGCGGATGGAGCCGGTCTGAGAGGCATAGGCTTTGCGCTTATTCTCGTAGTCAATGTATGCCATGCCTGCGTCCAGCACCTGATTGTAGGTGTCCGAATACAGCTCGTTTTTTGAAAAGGGATCGACAAAACCCTGCGGCATCAGGGTTTTTCTTCTGTATTCCACCGGATCCAGTCCGAGAATACGGCAGATATCATCTGTGTGGGATTCCATGGCGAAGGTGACCTGCGGCATGCCGTATCCCCGCATTGCGCCGGCAACCTGACGGTTGGTAAAGACCGTCCAGCTGTCGCATTCCATGTTTTCACAGGGATACATCTGGGGGACGGAGTTCATTCCTTTGGCAACAACACCGTGGCCGTGAGAGGCATAGGCACCCTGATTGGACCAGCATTCCAGCTTACGGGCAGCCAGCGAACCGTCAGAGGGCCGCACCCAGGAAATCACATGATAGCGTATCGCGTGCCGGACGCGGCAGTTGGCAAAGGTCTCCTCCCGCGTGCAGTCCAGACGGACCAGCCTGCCCCCGGCCTGCATGGAGAGCCAGGCGCAGAGCGGCTCATACAGGGCATCCTGCTTGTTGCCGAAGCCTCCGCCGACATATGGCTTGACCAGACGGACGCGGCCCCAGTCAATGCCGAGCGCCTGGGCGATGCAGCGTCTGGTGATGTGCGGGATCTGGGTGGATGCAGTCACATGAATCCTGTTTCCTTCCATCCAGGCATAGCAGCCGGCATTCTCGATATGACAGTGCTGAACAGTCGGGGTGTCATACCAGCCCTCCACCTTTATCAGGCCTTCTTCCCGGATCGCCTCTTCGTAATTGCCCTTCCGGACCTGCGTGTGATTCAGCACATTGCCCGGATATGTCTCATGCAGCTGCGGGGCTCCTTCCTTCATGGCTTCCTGGGCGTCCAGGACAAAGGGAAGCTCATCATATTCAACATGAATTTTACGGACAGCCTGAACGGCACTGATCTCATCCTCGGCAATGACAGCTGCCACGTCATCACCGTAATACCGGACATGACGGGTCAGCAGATGACGGTCACAGACGTCCTGATGTGCAGGATCCATGGACCAGGGATGGCCGGCTGTGGGAAAAGTGTGTTCCGGGGCGTCAAAACACGTCAGGATCCTGACAACGCCGGGAACCTGCAGTGCCTCTGAAATATCTACCGAACGCACTATGGCGTGGGCGACATCCGCATGAAATACTTTTGCCACAAGGGCATTCTGCCCGCAGAGGTCCTCCACATACCGGGCACGTCCGGTCACCTTGTCGTACGCATCTACACGAGGAACACTTTTTCCGATAATCATAGTAAAAGCACCTCCGGAAATCGTCAGTCTGGACAGAATTATTCATATAATACTATAGCAAAAAGAGAATTGATGCGCAATAAGAAGACAGAAGAGAAGATGAGTATCACAGACGGGCGGAAATGATCAGTTTTCTGAAGAAACGGCGAACGCCTGCCGGGCCTCGGCCAGCCCGCCGCCGATCACGCTCATGGTGCGCTCGTAAGAGGCTGCGGCCCGTTCCTGAATACCTGTCAGCCCGGTGCTTTTTTCCAGGCCGTCCACATCATCCAGAGGAAGGATGCAGAAATCATAGGTCCAGGTGCCTTCCTCCGTCCGGCTGCGGTACATCCAGGTGGGAGTGGCATCCACGCCGGAGAGGGATACGGAACCGTCTGCAGACTGGTGCAGGTGCAGGGTAATGATCACGCCGTCTTCTGTATAGCCGCCGGCCATGTCCATGAGCATGAATTCTTCCATCTGATTGCTCATGGCATTTCCAACTGAGTAAATACAGAACATTTTAGACGAACCGTCGGTGCTCTCGACGACACTGATCGGTTCTTCACAGTGCGGATGTCCGCCGATCAGGGCGTTGACACCCATATTGCAGAGGGTCTGGGCCATTTCCTTCTGGTATTCAAAGGGCTCCAGCATGTATTCCATGCCCCAGTGCATGTCGGCAATGATAAACTGTGCGCCTGCCTGCCGGAGTTCTTCTATGGTAATGCGCGCCTCCTGATAAAAAGGCTCACGCTGTTCAGGCCAGAAGCTGTTGATCAGTTTTGCGTCGTCGTCTGAGACCTTCAGGGCATTGATCCAGGTTCCGTCCCCCTCAGATTCCAGCGTATAATTGAAGAACCCGACTTTTATTCCTTTTATATCTGCAATATACCACCGGGGCGCTTCCGGCGTTTTCCGCACACCGGTATACGCCAGGCCATTCTCCTCAAAGAAATCCATAGTAAAATGCAGCCCCTCGCTGCGGCCGTCATAGATGTGATTGGTTGCCAGAAACTGCAGGTCTACGCCGCTGTCGGCAATGGCGGTGACCAGGGAGCCGGGGATCTGGAACATGGGATGCCCGCTGTATGTATCCGGGTCGGATGCGACGGCAGCCTCGAGTTCACAGGTCATGAAATCCGGCCTGCTGTAATATGGTGTGATAAAGCGGAAAACGGAAGAAAAGTCATAACTGCCGTCAGGCTGCTCCGCCGCTTCGAGAATCGGACTGTGCATGATCATCGCGCCCGTACAGCCGATGGTAATATCTGTCTCTTCGGAGACGGTTCTGGCGGCGGCGAGATCCGCAGTCTCCGAAACGGCAGAAGAAATGGCCCCGCGCAGTCCGTCTGCAGTGTCTGCGTCTCCGGCGGCATCCGGAACAGACCTGCCCGCGCGGACAGCCGGAAGAATGGCTGCTGCGGCCAGAAGAATAAGGATGATGAGCAGCATATATTTCAGCGGGCCGCGAAACGACCGCGAAAAGGCTTTGGCAAGGGAGACGTCCCGTTTATTTCTGTCAGACATAGAATGATCCTCTTTATGCGCTGTAATCATCATATTATAGTAATTATCAGAAGAAAAGTAAATCCGGAACAGTTCGCAGAACGTGCCGGTCAGCTTTTGACAGACTATTTGAATAATGGTATGATTGGATGAATATAAAGCCTGGAGTTTAAAGTCTGGAGTATTCCCGGCGGATACGCGATGACAGGCAGGAGGATTTGCCCCATGGATGAGAGAAAAAGAAAAAGACACCGCATTTTTCAGCGGATCGGCAGGATTTTCCGGATGATTCTGGTGCTGGCAATTGCTGCCGGCATTACAACTGCCCTTGTATATATGAGCAGGTATTACCGTGCCGATGAGACGGCACAGGCATATCTGGACGGACAGGCAGATGCAGACGGCGGGACTTCGCCGGTTCAGATTGTGGATATTGAGCAGGGACTCTTTCTGGACGGCGCGGGTACGGAAAACGCGCTGGTTTTCTATCCGGGAGCGATGGTCGAATATACGTCATACCTTCCGCTGCTGTATAAACTGGCAGAAGACGGAATAGACTGTTTTCTGGTAAGGATGCCGGCAAACCTGGCCATATTCGGAAAAAACAAGGCGGACAGGATTATCCGGTACAATCCGTATGAGCACTGGTATATCGGGGGCCATTCCCTGGGCGGCGCGATGGCTGCAGATTACGCGGCCAGACACGGGGAGGAGCTGGACGGCGTTATTATGCTGGGTGCCTATCCGGTCAAAACGCTGAGCGGCGACCTGAAGGTGCTGGAACTCTACGGAAGCGAGGACGGCGTCCTGAATATGGAAAAACGGCAGGAGGCTGAGAAGTATCTGCCCCGTAATGCCGTGACTGAAGTAATTGACGGCGGCAATCATGCGCAGTTCGGGAATTATGGTCTGCAGGATGGCGACGGAGAGGCAAGGATGTCGGCACAGGAGCAGCAGTCGGTGACCGCGGCAAAGCTGGAAGAAGTGATTCTTGCCGGCGCATAACAGGAGATTACATGGCAAAGACAGCGTTTGATAAACCGGGGAATTTTCTCTATCCGGTTCCGGTTGCAATGGTAAGCTGCGCCGGACCGGACGGCAAACCGAATATCCTGACAGTGGCATGGGCGGGTACGGTCTGTTCGGACCCGCCCATGCTGTCTGTATCCGTGAGACGCGAACGATATTCCTATGATCTGATCCGCAGCACGGGGGAGTTCGTCGTCAACCTGACAAACCGGGAGCTGACCCGTGCCGCTGATTTCTGCGGGGTGCGCTCCGGCAGGGATACAGACAAGTTTGCGGCCTGCTCCCTGACGCCGGGAAGAAGCCTGAAGATTCAGGCTCCCACAATCGAGGAAGCGCCGGTCAGTCTGGAATGCAGGGTGACGCAGGTGCTGCCGCTGGGAAGCCATGACATGTTTCTGGCTGAGGTGGTCTGCGTGCAGGTAGACGACAGATATATGGATGAAAGCGGCCGTTTCCGGCTGAACGATGCCGGCCTGACTGCGTGGTCGCACGGCGCGTACAGAGCATTGGGAGAGACCCTCGGGACCTTCGGGTTTTCTGTCCGGAAGAATAAGGGGAAACCGGCCGGAAATACTGAGAGAAAACACAACGGGAGAACCGAAAGAAAGCATGCCGTGAAGGCAGAAGGAAGCGACAATGCGTCTGGACAAGTATCTGGCCGACATGGGGACCGGAAAAAGAAGCGATCTGAAAAAGGCAATCCGCAGAGGCGAGGCGGAAATCAACGGTGAGAAGGTCCTGGATCCCGGCAGGGCAGTGCCGGAAGGGGCATGCGTGTGTTACCGGGGCCGGGAAATCCGCTATGAGACATATGTCTATTATATGATGAACAAACCGGCCGGCGTCATCAGCGCTACGGAAGACAGACGGCAGAAAACGGTTCTGGATCTTCTGGAGGAACCGGTGCGGAAAGATCTGTTTCCCGCAGGGCGGCTTGACCGGGATACGGAAGGCCTGCTGCTGCTGACAAATGACGGCATCCTCGCGCACCGGCTGCTGGCCCCGGGACGGCACGTGGATAAGGTGTACAGGGCACGCGTCCGCGGTGTTCTGCCGGAAAATGCGGCCGAACTATTCAGAGAGGGGCTGCGCATAGACAGCAGCCTGACAGCTATGCCGGCAGAACTGCGTATCCTGCAGGTGTGCCCGGGAGACTGCGCCGAAACAGAAGTGACCGTCCGGGAGGGCAAATATCATCAGGTGAAAAGAATGTTCCAGGCACTGGGCTGCGAAGTGACGGCTCTGAAGCGTCTGCGCATGGGCACTCTGGAACTGGATCCGTCTCTGGAACCGGGACAGTACAGGCGGTTGACGGAGGAAGAACTGGAGGCTTTGAAACAGAGCGGGGAAGTGAAGAAGACCTGAGCGGCAAAAAAAGAGAACACCCCATGGGTTGACAGTCCCGGGAATGCGTGATAGAATCCATTGTAACAAAAACGTAATAATTCAGAAACAGAAAAGACGAAATTAGAAAAACATTTTGAAATATTACCTGTTTCAAAAGGAGAATCTATCATGCTGAATAAAAAAAATGCGGCTGCCTGCGGCCTGATCCTGATGCTGACTGTATCCTCAGCCGTGCCGGCGCTGGCTGATGAAAACACAGTATCCGAAGACTGGGATGCAAAGGCAGTAACCATGGAGACCGGCTATGTTAATATCCGTGCCGGCGCCGGTACAGAAGAATCCCTTGTCGGCGTGCTGCTCCCGGGGAGCGTCGTCGAGATCCTGGGACGCAAGAATGAATGGACCCGGATCCATTCCGGCAATGTAGACGGTTTTATCCGCTCAGACCTGCTGGTCAGCGGAGAAGAGGCGAAAAAGGCTTATGAGTCCTGTACGGCGCCTGCCTGCGGGACAGTCAGCGCGGATGTCCTGTGCGTCCGCTCCGGCAAATCCGCGTCAGACGGGATCCTGGGCATTATGCTGTCCGGGGAACGGCTGAATTTTACCGGCTACGAAGACGGATGGTACGAGATCGAATACAACGGCGAAAAAGCATATGTTGCGGAGCAGTATGTCACCCCCGGTGATAAAGTAGAGACAGCTCTGACAATGGAGGAGTTTGAAACGCTGAGCAGTCAGGGTATGATACCCGTTCCGCAGGAGGATACCGCGGATGACGGCACCGTACCGGAAGAGACCGCTCCGGCGGAAGAAGTCCTTCCTGCGGCTGTTCTTCCGGAAGTGACAGAAACGTATTACGCAGAGACGCCGGTATACACAGAGACAGCTGACGCAGTCTATGACAATGCGTCCCTCTATACGGATACATCTGCCTATACAGACAGCAGCGCTTCTGATGCCGCCGCTTACACAGATACAAATGTATATACAGATGCGTATGCGGATGTAAATACTGCAGCGGATGCCGGCACCTATACGGACGCGGCGCTCTATGGGGAGACGGACGCTTCCGCGGCGGCTGCACCGGCTGACAACCTGCAGGAAAGCGTTTATACTGATAACACATATGCAGACAGCACATATACGGACGCCGCATATACAGACAGCACATACACTGAAACTGCTGCGGGAACGACCGGTGTGAGCTCATCAGATCTTGACCTGCTGGCGGCAATCATTCAGTGTGAGGCCGGCGGCGAGAGCTATGAAGGAAAGGTAGCCGTCGGCGCCTGCGTCCTGAACCGCATGGAGAGCGATTCCTTCCCGGATACGATTTCAGATGTCGTATACCAGAGCGGCCAGTTCACCCCGGCCATGACCGGCACACTGGATCAGACACTGGCAGAAGGAGCCAGAGCAGACTGCTATGAAGCGGCCCAGGCTGCACTCGCGGGAGAAAACCCGATCGGGGATCTTCTGTTCTTCCATGCCGGCGGCGGAGACGGACTTACCATCGGCAACCAGACGTTCTACTAAAACAGCGCAATTCGAAGGCCGGCAGACGCAGAACTGCATATCGGCCGGGAAAACGAGGATCTTATGGAGCTTTGCATTCACGCAAAGCTCCTTGTTTTTTCAGAATCCATGCTGTACAATGTGCGGTATAGCTGCCCGGAACCGCCGGATGAGACGGGAAATACGGGCGCGGAACCCACAGCAGATATGCGGAGGATAATACCATGAATTTAACAGGACGCCATTTTCTGACACTGAAGGATTACACACGGGAAGAGATCCTGTATCTGCTGGATCTGGCAGAAACGCTCAAGGAGAAAAAGAAAAAGCATATTCCGGTGGATGTCCTGCGCGGCAGGAATGTTGCGCTGATTTTTGAAAAAACCAGCACACGGACGCGCTGCTCCTTCGAGGTGGCCGCCCATGATCTGGGCATGGGCACGACCTATCTGGATCCGTCCGGATCCCAGATCGGAAAGAAAGAGAGCATCCGTGATACGGCGCGGGTACTCGGGAGTATGTTCGAGGGAATAGAATACCGCGGATACGGCCAGGAGATTGTCGAAGAGCTGGCGGCTTACGCCGGCGTACCTGTGTGGAACGGCCTGACCAATGAATACCATCCCACGCAGATGCTCGCAGACATGCTGACGATCCGGGAGCATTTCGGGACGCTGGAGGGGCGGAAGCTGGTCTACATGGGAGATGCCCGCTATAACATGGGCAATTCCTACATGGTGACCTGCGCAAAACTCGGCCTGCATTATACGGCATGCGCGCCGGCCTCTTATTTTCCCGGAAAAGAGCTGACGGAAGAGTGCCGGAAATATGCCGCAGAAAGCGGCGGCAGCGTCACACTCACCGAAGACGCGGATGAGGCGGTAAGAGGCGCCGATATCATCTGTACGGATGTGTGGGTATCCATGGGTGAACCCGATGAAGTGTGGGAAGAGCGCATCCGCGCGCTGTCCCCGTACAAAGTTACGGCAGACATCATGAACAAAGCTGGTGAGCAGGCGATATTCCTGCACTGCCTGCCATCCTTCCATGACCTTGGAACCGAGGTGGGCCGGAAGATCCATGAGCGCTTCGGGATAGCAGACATGGAGGTGACAGACGAGGTTTTTGAATCCGCGCAGTCACTTGTTTTTGAAGAAGCAGAAAACCGCATGCACACGATCAAGGCGGTCATGGCGGCCACCCTGGGTGCGGAACTGTGACAGACAGCGCCGCGGAATGGGAACAGCAGGGTATCTTTGACGTGGAAATCTGCCGGAAGCTGCTGCCCGGACAGCCTTTTTCGCTTCGCTTTTCAGAAAGCGTTGATTCGACAAATGCGTGGGCCGGCAGAGAATACCGCGAAGGGACCGCAGAAGACGGAACGGTTTTTCTGGCGGATCACCAGACGGCAGGCAGAGGACGAAGAGGCCGCGCCTGGCAGTCGCCGGAGCACACGTCCGTGTCCATGAGCCTTCTGCTGAATCCCGATATAGAAGCAGCTTCCGTGTCCATGCTGACACTGGTCATGGGCATGGCCGCGGCAGAAGGCATCCGCAGGCAGTCCGGCGTGCAGGCCGGGATCAAATGGCCGAATGATATTGTCTGCGGCGGCAAAAAACTCTGCGGCATCCTTACGGAATATATTCCCGGGCCGGACGGCAGAGGAGCCGTGGTCATAGGGACAGGCATCAATGTCAATGTACCCTGCTTTCCGGAAGAACTGTCGGACAAAGCTTCGTCCCTGTATCTGGAAACGGGAAGCGTGGTCAGCAGGGAGTCGGTCACAGCCGGCGTGCTTTCTGCGTTTGCCGCATATTACCGGACATTTCTCCAGACAGGGGATATGAGCGGACTGATCGGTCAATACTCCGAACTGCTGGTAACCAGAGACCGCGAGGTGCGTGTACTGGATCCCGCGGGCGCGTTCGAAGGGACGGCCCTCGGCATCAATGCGCGGGGAGAACTGCTCGTGCAGCGCGCCGATACCGGGACAGTTGAGCAGGTCTACGCAGGGGAGGTTTCCGTGCGGGGAATGCTTGGGTATGTGTAGATTATTATACCAGAGAGGACAATACAATCCCATGAGCGAATCCACCGTGCTCTGCGGAGCAAGCGCTTACAGCAGAAAGTACTTCTTCAATCCCGATTTTTCCGTTCTCCCGCAGCGGGTACAGGACGAACTCCATGTTCTGTGCGTCCTGTTTACCGAGGACGTAGGGGGCATTCTGACACTTTCCTTTGACGAGGACGGCACACTGTGTCTGAACACGGAGGCTGAGGAAACGGACGCCTCCTATGACGAGATCGGCGCCGGCCTGAAGATCCGGCAGATGCAGGAGGAAAAGAGAGAGCTTTTCGAATCTCTGGAACTGTTCTACAAGGTATTTCAGTGAGGACGGCGGCGTGAAAAAGGGCGGCATCCTGCGGGAAATGCATATTGGCGGTGTAAAGGTGGCATGTCCTTTGGCGCTGGGCCCGATGGCCGGCGTGACGGATATGCCTTTCCGCGTGCTGTGCCGTGAGCAGGGCGCCGGGCTGCTGTATACCGAGATGATCAGCGCCAAGGCGCTTCTCTATCACAATCGGAATACAGAGGCCCTTATGCAGATGCATCCTTCCGAGCATCCCATAGCCCTGCAGCTGTTCGGCAGTGAGCCGGAGATCGTGGCGGAAGCGGCGGAAATGATTGCGGACCGGCCTTTTGACATTTTGGACATCAATATGGGCTGCCCTGTCCCGAAGGTTGTCAACAACCATGAGGGCTCAGCCCTTATGCGGGATCCGGAGCGGGCGGCGGCGATCGTGTCGGCAGTCGCCCGGCGCATTGACAAACCGGTGACCGTGAAGATCCGGAAAGGTTTTTCCGAAGAGGAGAGCAATGCGCCTGAATTTGCCAGGCGGCTGGAGGCTGCGGGCGCGGCCATGATCGCGGTGCACGGCAGAACGAGAGATCAGTACTATGCCGGACACGCGGACTGGGACTGCATCCGCCGGGTGAAAGAGGCTGTCTCTATACCGGTAATCGCCAACGGGGATGCGGATTCCCCGGAGAGGGCGCGGCTGCTTCTGGAGCAGACCGGCGCCGACGGCGTCATGATCGCCAGGGCCGCACGGGGCAATCCGTGGATTTTTTCCGAGACGCTCTCCTGGATAAATGATGGCTTTCTTCCGCCTCGTCCTTCCGGCGGGGAACTCTGCAGCATGATTCTCCGTCATCTGCAGGGATTGATGGAGTGCAAAGGAGAGTACACGGCTGTCCGGGAGATGCGGAGGCATTTTGCCTGGTACACGGCCGGACTGCCGCATTCTTCCTCGCTGCGGCGGAAAATCAATGAGATCGATGATCCCGAGGGGGTGCGCGCTCTTACGGAGGAACTGCGAAGAAGCATGGAGGAGGATGCGGAAGAAGCATAAAATAAAAAAATCTGATTGACATCCCCATTTTCTTATACTATACTGGGTGAGTCCCGGGCTCGGGGACGGACTTGCTGCGGGGTGTGGCTCAGTTTGGCTAGAGCGCCTGGTTTGGGACCAGGAGGCCGCAAGTTCGAATCTTGTCACCCCGATG
>CAMODP010000030.1 GCA_946611445.1 uncultured Eubacterium sp. | reverse complement strand
TTGAGCAGATTTCTGCGCTGTTCCTGAAGACAGCTGACAATGAGAAAGAGCATGCGAAGATGTGGTTCAAAGAGCTGAACGGCATCGGGGATACGGCGGAAAACCTGGCTGCCGCCGCAGACGGTGAGAATTTCGAGTGGACGGATATGTACGAAGGCTTCGCGCGCACAGCCGAGGAAGAGGGCTTCCCGGAGCTGGCAGCGAAGTTCCGCGGCGTGGCTGCGATCGAGAAGCATCACGAGGAGAGATACCGCGCTTTGCTGAAAAATGTAGAGATGCAGGAAGTGTTCAAAAAGAGCGAAGTCAAAGTCTGGGAATGCCGCAACTGCGGCCACATCGTGGTCGGCACCGAGGCGCCGGACATCTGCCCGGTGTGCGCCCATCCGCAGGCATACTTCGAAGTGGCGACTGAGAATTACTGATTACATGGCATTACAGCTCAGAATACGCGATACGCGGAGACAGGGAGACAGGGGTCAGACCCCTGTCTCCCGGACTGCCATAACTAAAACAGGCGGTTGCAGTGAAAATCGCAGCGTGCTATAATTACAACAATCTAACGTAGATTAGGGTACTCACAGGCGCCTGCCCCTGAAAGGGCGGGAGAATAGGGAACGGAGTGTGATTCTCCGACAAGACCGTTGCTGTGAGGCTGAGCGGACGGCGGATTGCCATTGGCGGGGAGGGTATACCTCTCAGAGCCGAGAAGGTGCCGGACGCGGTGACGCCGAGTCAGAAGACCTTCCTGTGAGGATGATGTATCGGATCCCCGGAACCGGGAGAGGTATGTTCCTTTTTTCATCACAGACAGATTCTCCGCCGTTGTGCATGCAGAATAGCAGCAGCTGCCGCATGGTGAATCATGAAGTACAGGGAGCATATTCGGTTTCGGCCGGGTATGCTTTTTCTTTTTGCGTGAATGTAACGGTATGCATGACCGCTGCAGATAGAAGATACTTGAATGTTTTCATTATCAGAAAAGGAGCGAAGGATGAAAAAAAGACTTTCTGTACTGCTGGCGGGTGCCCTGTGTCTGACCGGGATCCTGCCTGTGACGGCTGCGGCTGAGGAGGCGGATGCGCCTGTGATTATCGGCGTGACGAATGTGATTGACAAGGTCGATCCCACCTACGGCGGCGATCCGTGGTCTCTGACGGCGGACGGCATCAGCGAGACGATCTTCATGCAGAACGCGGAGGGCGAGCTGGTCTCCCATATCGCAGAGGATCTGGAGCAGGTGGATGACCTCACCTGGAAGCTCACCCTGAAAGACGGCGTGAAGTTCTCCGACGGCTCGGACTGTGACGCCGCGGCAGTGGCCGAGAGCATGAACACGGTTATGGAGATGAACCCGAATGCTTCCGATTCCGCAGGCAAGATCACTTTTGAGGCGGCAGAGGACGGCACCGTGACCCTGACGACAGAGAGAAAAACCACTGTCATGAAGTCTATTCTCTGCGAGTGGGCCAACATCGTATTCAAGGGCAGCGAGGAAGAAGGCTATGTCTTCACCGGCCCGTATGTATTGGATTCCCTTGATCCCGGCGTATCGGTGAACCTGGTACCGAATGAGTATTATGATGACCGCGCTGCCGACAGACCGGATGTGCAGCTGCTTTGCTTCAAGGACACGACAGCCATGCAGCAGGCTTTTGAAGCTGGCGAGATCGACATGGCCTTTACCGTGACGAATGAGATCGCGGAAGCCCTGGAGGGCGAGGGCCTGACCGTGAAAAATTTTGACGCGGGCTATCAGTATTTTGCCATTCCGAATCTGGCGAAGGCTCCGCTGGATGACCCGAATGTCGTGAAGGCCATCAGTGAGCTGATCGACCGCGAAGCCATGCTGACCGTTCTGCGCGGCGGCCGCAAGGCGACGGGTCTCTTTGCCACCTACTACAGCTTCGCGGGCGAGTTCGACGCGAAGACGGACACCGATGACGCGAAGGCTCTGCTGGAGGAGGCAGGTTATGCCGATTCCGACGGCGACGGCTATCTGGACAAGGACGGCGAGGCGCTGGAGCTGCAGCTGCTGACCTACTCCTACCGCCCGGACCTGCCGGTGCTGATGCAGCTGACCGCTTCCGCACTGGACGCTGCCGGCATCAAGGTGACGACCAGCATCGTGGACAATATCGATGAAGTACTGGGAAACGGCGAGTTTGATATCGCTTTCTACGCACAGCACACGGCTCCGACCGGCGAGCCGGCCTATGCCCTGAACATGTTCTTCCGCACGGACGGCTCCAAGAATCACAACGGCTACAGCAACGAGGAAGTTGACGCTCTGCTTGACCAGATGGGCGAGCTGGAGGTCGGCGCGGAGCGCGATGACCTGGCGAAGCAGGTGCAGCAGATCGCAGGCGAGGAAGGCGCTATGATCTACCTGATCGATCCGGAATGGCACATCGCCGTGTCGGAGAAGCTGGCTGATTATGTTCCGTACTGCGGCGACTACTATGTCGTGAATCCGGAACTGGGACTGGAGTAACACCATCTGTGTGCCGCGCTTTGCGGGCACAGGCAAAAAAGACTGATCCCGGCAGCATGCAGCACAGCTGAACGGCTGCCGGGCGTAAACATAGCAGCATTTCAGGGGCGGCGTCGGAGACAGGAGTGACAGCATGCAGGTCGGATGTTTCCGGGCCGCTCCTTTGGAGTATTTACATATGAAAAATGTCCTCTCTTTTCTTGGAAAATGGCTGCTGATTTTCCTGACTGCTTCTATTATGATCTTCGGCGTGGTGCGGCTGATGCCGACGACACCCGTAGAGCAGTGGCTCACTTCTTTTAACCTGCCGCACACAGCGGAAAATATCGAAAGGGTGACGAAGCTGATGGGCCTGGACCAGCCGCTTCCGGTACAGTATCTGGCGTGGATGCGGAACTTTTTCCGCGGTGACTGGGGGCTGTCCCTGATCAGCCATGTCAGCATCCGGGATACGTTCTTCCAGAAGCTGCCGTATTCGGTGAGCATCGGCCTGTGCGGCATCCTGCTGTCCGCGGCGGCAGCCTTTTTTCTGGGATATCGCGCGGCGCTGCACGCGGGCGGCTTCTGCGACAGGCTGAGCAGCGCGCTGGCTGTCTTTTCGCAGTCTATCCCGAGCTTTATCACCAGTGTCTTCATCATCTATTTCCTCAGCGTGAAACTGAAAGCCGTGAAGTTTTTCACCGGAAACCCGGTGCACGCCGTCGTGACGGCGATCCTGATCACGGCGCTCTATCAGCTGGGCGGCCTCTCCAGAGTTGTGCGCAATGCCTTCCGCGAAGAAATGACGAAGAGCTATGTGCGTTTTTCCATCTCGCGGGGTTTTGACCGCGGCTACGTACTGTTCCGCCATGCCTCCCGGCCGGTTCTGTGCACGCTCATAGCTGCGGTGATCTCCAGTTTTGCCTGGGTGTTTGGCGGCAGCACCGTGCTGGAGTTTGCCTTTTCGATACCGGGCATCAGCTATTTTCTGGTTGACAGCATGAAATCCAGTGACTACACGGTTCTGCAGACATATCTGCTGGTTGTGGTGATCTGGATGTTTGTCGTCCACCTGATCCTGAACCTGGTGCTGTACGCGATTGATGTCAGGAGGCGCGCATGAAGAAAAAACAGTGGATCTGCCTGGGGGCGCTGGCGGCGTTCATGTTGTTCCTGGCCTTTTCGCCCCGGCAGAATATCATGTCGACCGATGTGCTGAATATGTATGCGCCATCATCCGCGGCGCACTGGCTTGGTACCGACAACCTGGGCAGGGATGTGTATTCCCTGCTGGTGGAAGGCGGCCTGCGGACCATGGAGGTGGTATTCCTCTCGGCTGCGATCTCATTTTTCTGCGGCACGGCCCTCGGCCTGATCGCGGCATTCTGGGGCGGCCTGGTGCGCAATGTGATTCAGTTCATTGCCGATTACACGCTGATCATTCCGTCGTTTATCATGGCGATGGTTTTCTCGGCCCTGTTCGGCTTCAGCCCGCTGATGGCCGGCGTTGTCTTTGGCATCGGCAATATGGGCGAGTATGTAAACCAGGCCTACAATCTGGCCTACGTGCTGAAAAAGCAGGAATTCATCGACGCGGAGAAGGTCATCGGCCTGGGCAAGCTGCCGATCCTTGTATTCCACGTGCTGCCGAATATCTGCGGGCAGCTGCTGGTTTTCCTGGGAAACAAGGCGGCAAATGTCGTGATCCAGTATTCCGGGCTGGCTTTTATCGGGCTGGGCACCGACATCACGAAGCCGGACTGGGGGACATTGCTGTACCAGTACAGGATCTACATGATGAGCCATCCGACGCTGGTCATTTATCCGGCGGCGGCTATCACGCTGCTGACCGTTTTCTTCCATGTAATGTTTGACAGCGGCAGCCTGCAGGGAGAGAAGGTGACGATCTATGACTGAACCGGTGCTGGAGGTCAGGAACCTCAACCTGGATATTGTAAAAGACCGGCGCGCGATCCCGATTCTGCGGGATGTCTCCTTTTCCGTAGAGGAAGGGGAGCTGCGGGGCATTGCCGGGGAGTCCGGCGCGGGCAAGAGTATGACCATGTACTGTCTGACGTCTCTGCTGCCGCGCAGAACGGTGCAGATCCGCGGGGAGATCCTCTTCCGGGAGGAGGACGGCAGCCGTACGGATCTGCTGAAGCTGCCATGGAAGGAGCGGCAGCGGTTTTCTGCTTCGCACACCTGTCTGATCCTGCAGGATTCCATCAATGCGCTGAATCCTTTTGAGCGGATCGACGCGCAGTGGATGGAGACGGCGCTGCTGCACCGGCCCGGCGGGAACAGGGACGAGATCCGCGGGCGGATCCTGCAGCAGCTGGACACCTTCGGCATTCACGGCGGTGAAGAGGTGCTGCGGAAGTATCCGCACCAGCTCTCCGGCGGGATGCGGCAGAGGATCGCGATCGCCATGGCGCTGGAGTCGCCGGCGAAGCTCCTGATCGCGGATGAGCCTACGACGTCTCTGGACACGATCAACCAGAGACGGATCGTGGAGTTTATCGTGGAGCTCTGCCGGGAAAGAGGCCTGTCCATGCTGTATATCACGCACAACCTGGGAATTGTGCAGGCAATCTGCGGCACGGTGACCGTCATGAAGGACGGACGCATCATCGAACAGGGCAGGACAGACGAGGTCTTTGCAGATCCGCAGGCGGCCTATACAAAGGCACTGCTGGAGGGGACGAAAAGTCTGCAGAGGTAAGCTGCTTTTGGCGGCCTAATCATTTTATTAAGGAACATTTTATTCAGGAGCACAGCCATGAACTCTATTCTGCAATTTGATCATGTGACCTGCCGGTTTCCGGCGATGGCATCCGGCGGCCGGCGCGGACGGGACTTTTTTACCGCCGTGGATGACGCGTCTTTTACCATGTATGAAGGCGAGATCCTGGGGCTGCTCGGGGAGTCCGGCTGCGGCAAGTCTACAATGGCGCGCATGCTGCTGGGCCTGCTGCATCCTTCTTCAGGAGAGATTATTTACAGAGGAAAAGAGATCGGCCATCTGTCTGACCGGGACTATCATCCTCTGCGCCGCGAGATTCAGATGGTTTTTCAGAATCCCTTTGGCTGCCTGGACCCGCGCATGAAGGTGAAGAACCTGCTCTTGGAGCCGCTGCGCGCGTGGAAAATCGGCGAAGGCGACGCCGACCGGATGAAACGGGTGCTGCAGATGTGTGAAGAGTGCGGCCTGCCGGAGGCAAGCCTGGACAAGCGGCCCGGAGAGTTCTCGGGAGGCCAGCTCCAGAGAATCGCCATCGCCCGGACCCTGCTCATGGAACCGAAACTCCTGGTGGCCGACGAGATCGTATCTGCGCTGGATGTGGCCGTCCAGAACCAGATCCTGCAGCTGCTCCTGAACATGCGCCGCAGGTATAACCTGACGATTCTGTTCATCACCCACGACCTGGCCGTCATCCGAAAAATGGCCGACCGCGTCATGGTAATGCGCCAGGGCCGCATCCTGCAGACCGGAGACTGCGGCGCGGTGCTCGACCAGCCAGACGACGCATACGTGCGGGAACTCCGGACGGCCGGGTTCTGGATGCTGTGAGTTGTGAGGCGAGGAGAAGTGAGTTGACGGAGAAGGAGGAGACGAAGGAGACGAAGGAGACGACGAGGAGACAGGGGTCAGACCCCTGTCTCCCTTTTTAGTGGCGCCGAAAATCAGCTAAAGACGGAGGGGACAGGGGTCTGACCCCTGTCTCCTTTCGCTGTCTCCTTTCGATATGCCGGCAAGAAGAAGCACGCGGTAAATATTCTGAAAAAATTAGCACTCACCACTTGACAGTGCTAACAGCCGGTGCTATAGTGATCTCAGATTTGAATAGATTACATAAGAAAAAATCTGTATCACCGGAAGGGGGTGTGCTTTATGAATATACAGAAATTTACGCAGAGGTCGATCCAGGCGATTAATGATCTGGAGAAGACCGCTTATGAATTCGGCAATCAGGAGATTGAGCAGGAGCATCTGCTGTACAATCTGCTGAACCAGGAGGACAGTCTGATCCTGCAGCTGGTCGGCAAGATGGGAGTGGATGCAAATTATTTCCGCAGCCAGGTTGAGCAGGCGCTGAACGGGCGTGTGAAGGTGCAGGGCGGTCAGCATGTGATAGGGCAGTATCTGAACAAGTCTCTGAACATGGCGGAGGATGAGGCCCGGGCCATGGGGGATGAGTATGTCTCGGTCGAGCATCTGTTTCTCGCCATGCTGAAGAATCCCAGTCCTTCGATGAAAAATCTGCTGCGGGCGAACGGGATTGACAAGGAGCGGTTCCTGCAGGCGCTGCAGTCTGTGCGCGGGAACCAGCGGGTCGTGTCGGACAATCCGGAGGACACGTATGACACGCTGAACAAGTACGGCCAGGATCTGGTCGAGCGGGCGCGGGATCAGAAGCTGGACCCGGTCATCGGTAGGGATGAGGAGATCCGCAATGTGATCCGTATCCTGTCCAGAAAGACAAAGAACAATCCGGTCCTGATCGGTGAGCCGGGCGTCGGCAAGACTGCCGTGGTGGAGGGCCTGGCGCAGCGTATCGTAAAAGGCGATGTGCCGGACAGCCTGAAGGACAAGACGATCTTTTCCCTGGACATGGGCGCGCTGGTTGCGGGCGCCAAGTACAGGGGCGAGTTTGAAGAGCGTTTGAAGGCAGTACTGGAAGAGGTGCGGAACAGCGAGGGCAGGATCATCCTGTTTATCGATGAACTGCATCTGATCGTCGGCGCCGGCAAGACAGAGGGCGCCATGGACGCCGGCAATATGCTCAAGCCCATGCTGGCCCGCGGCGAGCTGCACTGCATCGGCGCGACGACGCTGGACGAGTACAGGCAGTATATTGAAAAAGATGCCGCGCTGGAGCGCAGGTTCCAGCACGTAATGGTGGATGAGCCTTCCGTAGAGGAGACCATCACGATTCTCCGAGGTCTGAAGGCACGCTATGAGGTATATCATGGCGTCAAGATCACCGATGGCGCGCTGGTGGCGGCCGCGACGCTGGCTGACCGCTATATTTCCGACCGTTTTCTGCCTGATAAGGCGATCGACCTGGTGGACGAGGCCTGCGCGCAGATCAAGACGGAGAAAAATTCCATGCCGGTGGAGCTGGAGACCCTGGACCGCCGGATCATGCAGATGAAGATTGACGAGGAGTCCCTGAAAAAAGAGACCGACAACCTCAGCCGCGAGCGCCTGGAGACCCTGCAGAAGGATCTGGCGGAGGTGACGGAGGAGTTCAATGAGAAAAAGGCGCGTTGGGAGAATGAAAAGTCTTCCGTAGGAAAGCTCTCTGAGCTGCGTGAACAGATCGTAGAGCTCAATAAGGAGATCGAGACAGCGGAGCGGCAGTATGACTACGCGAAGCTGGCGGAGCTGAAAAACGGCGTCCTTCCGCGGCTGCAGCAGGAGCTGGCGGCGGAGGAGGACAGGATCGGCAGGGAGCATCTGTCTCTGGTGCACGAGAATGTCACGGATGATGAGATCGCGAAGATCGTCTCCCGCTGGACCGGCATTCCGGTGGCGAAGCTGACGGAGGGAGAGCGCGCGAAGATCCTGCATCTGGAGGATGACCTGCATTCCCGCGTGGTCGGTCAGGATGAGGCCGTGGAAAAGGTGGCCGACGCCATCATCCGCTCGAAGGCCGGCATCAAGGATCCGTCCAAGCCCATAGGCTCGTTCCTGTTCCTGGGACCCACCGGCGTAGGTAAGACCGAGCTGGCCAAGACGCTGGCGGAGAAGCTGTTTGACGATGAGTCGAACATGGTCAGGATCGACATGAGTGAGTACATGGAGAAATTCTCCGTGTCCCGTCTGATCGGAGCGCCTCCAGGATATGTCGGATATGAAGAGGGCGGCCAGCTGACGGAAGCCGTCCGCAGAAAGCCGTACTCCGTCGTCCTGTTCGATGAGATAGAAAAAGCGCATCCGGATGTCTTCAACGTGCTGCTGCAGGTGCTGGACGACGGGCGGATCACGGATTCCCAGGGAAGAACCGTGGACTTCAAAAACACCATCCTGATCATGACTTCGAACATCGGCTCGCAGTATCTTCTGGAAGGCATCAATGAAGACGGCACCATCAGCCAGCAGGCGCAGGAGATGGTCACCGCCGACCTGCGCGCGCACTTCCGTCCGGAGTTCCTGAACCGGCTGGATGAGACGATCCTGTTCCATCCGCTGACCAGAGAAAACATCGGCTATATCGTAGACCTGCAGGTCGCGGATCTGAACCGCCGTCTGGCGGCTCAGGAGCTGAAGATCGAGATCACGCCGGAGGCGAAGAAGTATATCAGCGACAACGGCTACGACCCGGTCTACGGCGCGCGTCCGCTGAAGCGGTACCTGCAGAAATATGTAGAGACCCTGTCCGCAAAGCTGATCCTGAAGGGCGACATCCACGAAGGCGACACGATTCTCATCGACCTGCGGGACGGAGAACTGACAGCTATTGACAGGCCTGCCGTCGAAGTAGTAGAGTGAATTGATGCCAGGGCCGAAAGCCCCGAACCCATGGCAAGCTTGCTTGCCTATGGGTAAGAGGGCTTGCGACCCGCCCCCGACATGAGCAAAAAGCGGGGGAGGGGCCCCGCGATTTGCGAATGAAGGGGAGGATTGTGAGAGCACGGAGTGCGGAGCAATCCGTGATATCAATTCCAACAAGGATGGCAGAAAATGAACCGGTCTCTCAGATATATTCACATCATACTCATTGTGCTGGAGCTGATCGCTCTGGCACATGATTTCTATGCGTTCGGCGGGGGCCTTTTCCAATATTACACGATTGACAGCAATGTCCTGCAGATGTTTGTGTCTGCAGGAATTTTGCTGTGTCTGCGGAGAGGGGAGGAAAAAGACGCGTGCGTTCCCCTGTATCTGCAGGTTCTGCACCTGGTCTGCGCCGTGGCCCTGACGGTCACGTTTCTGATCGCGGCTCTGGTGCTGGCGCCGCAGGAAGGATTCGCGTATTATTTCCTGTCTGATGTGGCGCCGATCAATCATTTCCTGGCGCCGCTCCTGTCTGTCCTGACCTTCCTGTTTTCCGGGAAGAGCGGGATACTGCCCCGGAAGGCCGTCCTGGCGCCTGCTGCCGCCTCTCTTCTGTACGGGGATGTACTGCTGGTCCTGAATGCCCTGCGCCTGGCAGACGGCCCGTACTTTTTCCTGCGGATACATGATGAGGCGCCCGTGACCGTGTTTCTCTGGTTTGTGATTATTGCGGCGCTTTGCCTGATGCTGGCCGCCGCGTATATGTGGCTCCGGGGCCGGCTGACACGCCGGCGGGCCTGACAGAAACGATACGGGAGCACGTCCTGGCAGAAGCGATAAAGGCGCCGCCGAGCCTGACAGAAGCGATACGGGTACCGGGGGTTCTGCTGTTTTTTGGGAGGAGGTTTTCAAATGAAGCTGTATCATGGAACGATTCTGACCGTGGATCCTGAGAACAGAGTCGTGTCGTATCTCGCGGAGGAAGGCGGCAGAATCGTCTGGACCGGAAATGCGCTGCCTGAAAAGTATGCCGGCGCACAGATCACGGAGCTGGGCAGGCGCGCGCTGGTTCCCGCTTTTGCCGACACGCACCAGCATTTTGCTTCTTTTTCTACCTTCCAGGCCGGTCTGAACGTGATGGACGCGGAATCCAACGAAGAGATCAAGGATATGGTCCGGGATTTTGCCCGGCGGTCACGCGGCAAGACCCTTGTTGCCTTCGGGGCTTCACCCTGGTCGGTGAAGGAACGGCGGCTTATAACCCGCGAGGAGCTGGATGCTGTCTGCCCTGACAAGGAACTCATGGTCGTCAAGTATGACGGGCATGCCTGCATCACCAATTCAAAGCTTCTGGAGAAGCTGGCGGACAAGGTAAAGGGGCTGCGCGGCTATCATCCGGATACCGGAGAGATGAACCAGGAGGCTTTTTTCCGCTTCTCCGATCACATCACGGGTTCCCTCTCTCTGATTGACCTGTTCCGCAACATGCAGGCGTCTGTGGATTTCCACGCCGCGAAGGGAATCGGCATGATTCATTCGGTCAGCGGTGTCGGATTCGCCGGAAACCTGGACATTACCTTTGAGAAGATCTTTGCGAAATCCCTGAAAAACGGATTCCAGATCCGGGTCTTTCCGCAGTCCATGGACATCAGGACCGCGCAGAGCCGGAAACTGCCGCGGATCGGGGGATGCTTTGAGTGCGCGCTGGACGGCTGCTTCGGTTCGCATGACGCGGCGATGAACGAGCCGTATGCTGATGCGGAAGGCGGCAGCGGCGTGCTGTATTATTCTGATGAAAAAGTGACAGAGTTCTGCAAGGCGGCAAACAGGGCCGGCCTGCAGATCGAAGTGCACGCCATTGGCGACGCCGCCTTTGATCAGGCGACCCGGGCCCTGAAGGCGGCGCTGGATGACTATCCGCGAAAGGATCACCGGCACGGTATCATCCATGACTGCCTGCCCACAGAGGAAGGCATGCGCATCTGCGCTGCGTATCATATCCAGATGCCGATGCAGAGCGCCTTTATCAACTGGAAGCAGGAGCCGGATGAGTATCTGGTCTCGATCCTGGGTGAAGAGCGCGCGGCCCGGCTGAATCCGTTGAAGACGCTGCACGACAAGGGCATCCTGATCTCTTTCGGCAGTGACGCACCCTGCACCTCGCCGGATCCGATTGTGTGGATGGACAGGGCCGTGAACAACGGCGCGGAATCCGTTTCCATACAGGATGCGCTGCGGATGTGCACGTATAACGGATATTACACGACTTTTGATGACATGGAAAGAGGTTCGCTGGAACCCGGAAAGGTCGCGGACATGGTGATCCTTTCCGCGGATCCTTACACCACGCCGAAGGAGGAGATCAAAAACCTGCGGGTCGAGAGCCTCCTGCTGGGCGGGAAACCCTATGAGAGCTGCCGGCGCAGCGTCGGCCCTGCCATTCTGGGCGGGCTGCTCGGAAAGTCGACAGCGTACTGACGGAGATGGTGAAGCCTGCAGGGAGGCGCGGGCGGGCTGCACGAAAATTCGACAGCGTACTGACGGGGACGGTGAAGCCTGCAAATAGGTTGCAGGACGGGGACAAAGAAGTGAGGATCCTTCCCAGAGTTCCTCAGACATGGTTATGACGGGAGATAAATATGGCGGCATACGACAGTCTTGCCTCGGTCTATGATCTTTTTATGGAAGACGTGGACTATGAGGGGTGGTGCCGGTATCTGACCGGAATGCTCAGAAAAAACGGAATAGAAGACGGCCTGCTGTGTGAACTGGGCTGCGGCACGGGGACTATGACGGAGCTCCTGTCAGGTGCCGGCTACGACATGATCGGGATTGATAACTCCCCGGAGATGCTGACGGCCGCCCAGGAGAAAAAAGACAGGTCCGGCGCGGACATTCTGTACCTGCTGCAGGATATGCGGGAATTCGAGCTGTACGGCACTGTCCGGGCAGTCATCAGCGTCTGCGACAGTCTGAATTACATCCTGGATGAACAGGAGCTGCTCCGGGTATTTCAGCTGGTAAACAATTACCTGGATCCCGGCGGCCTGTTCCTTTTCGACGTGAATACGGCTGCCAAATATGAAGCCATCGGCGACAGCGTAATCGCGGAGAGCAGGGAGGAAGCCAGCTTTATCTGGGAGAACAGCTATGACGCGGAGAGCAATCTGAACGAATACTGCCTGACGCTGTTCCTGCCGGAAGGAGACAACGGGCTGTACCGGCGGCAGGAGGAAATCCACACACAGAGAGCCTGGTCCGCCGGCCAGCTTCGCACGCTGATCGAGAAAGCCGGCCTGGCATGGATCGATGCGCAGGATGCCTACACCGGCCTGCCTGTGACACCGGATTCAGAGAGAATCCTGATCGCCGCCCGGGAGATCCGCAAGCAGTCGTTCATCGGGTAGATCCGCAGAAAACTGCCCATCGGTCAGATCCGCAGGGGCCGTCCTTCGGTCAGGTCTGCAGGGGTCGTTCGTCAGGCAGATCCGCAGGGCGGGCGTCTGCTGATCAGATCCGCGTGGAGTTATCCATCAGGCAGATCCGCATGGGGCTGCTGGCTGGGCAGTTTACAAGAAAAGAGCGCACTTCAGCGCAGAGGCAGATAGACAGACATGATAATAGACATGGAGAATTGGAGAAAACAGCATATGGATTATATCGTACGGGCAACGGCAGCACATGGCTACATACGTGCCTTTGCCGCAGTGACAAAAGGTCTCACGGAGGAAGCAAGACAGATACACCATACCAGTCCGGTCGTAACCGCGGCCCTTGGACGGCTGATGACAGCAGGCACTATGATGGGCCTCATGCTGAAGGGAGACAAGGACCTGCTGACACTGACAGTGCGCGGCGACGGCCCGATTCAGGGTCTGACCGTGACGGCTGATTCCAACGGCCGGGTAAAAGGCTTCCCGTACTGCTCCGATGTGTGGATAGAGCGCAAGCCAAACGGAAAACTTGACGTCGGCGGGGCCGTCGGAAAAGGAACCCTGACAGTCGTGCGGGATCAGGGCATGAGAGAGCCGTATTCCAGCCAGGTGCAGCTGCAGACCGGAGAGATCGCGGATGACCTGACCTATTATTTCGTGACCAGTGAGCAGGTTCCCTCCTCTGTCGGACTGGGCGTCCTCGTAGACCGCGACCAGAGCGTGCGGCAGGCAGGCGGCTTTATCGTACAGCTGATGCCGGGCGCACCCGACGAGGCCATCAGCCTGCTCGAGCAGAATCTGGGCAAGGTCTCTTCCGTCACCTCCATGCTGGAAGAAGGTCTGACGCCGGAAGGAATTCTGGAGCGGCTGCTGGAAGGCATGGATCCGGAAATCCTGGACACAAGGCCCGCCGAATTTCATTGCGGCTGCAGCAGAGAACGGGTGGAAAAAGTATTGATCAGCCTGGGCAGAAAAGAACTGCAGGACATGATAGACGAAGGAAAGCCCGCCGAACTGCACTGCCACTTCTGCAACAAAGAGTATGTATTTCTGACCGAAGAATTGAAAACAATCCTTGAGAAAGCCGGCCTTTGAGCCGGCTTTCTGCGTGAAAATACCCAGAAAGCGCATGGCGCGGCAGGAAATGGGTTTTTGAGGAGGAGGAGTGTGCAAAAAACCCACGCGAGGGGTGATAATACCCAAACAAAACACAGCAGGCGGGCTTCACTTTACTAGACAGTGAAGAATGTAACAGGAGCTGGAAAATCAGAATCAAGCGATAATAACAGGCGCAAGTGCGAGATATCGATTTCCTACTTGCATATATCGACATAGTCTGGTAATATATTGTCATACCGAAACAAATCATTTTCTCGGGACTCTTTCGCAGTCCCTTCTTTCCGGCGATTATCGCCAATTTTTCTTGTATTAGCTGGGCGCAGCGGCAATTATTCTGCGGCAAAGGTACGGCTGAGGCCTAATACTTCAGGGGAGGCCGAAGGACAATAGCCTTTCATGACTATTTGTACCGTCAGCCAATGACGGCGGAGTGGGTATTTGTATGAAGAGAAAAAGAAATCGGATCTGGAGGCGGATCCTGTTCTTTGGGTTTCTGTTTTTGGCTGTTCTGCTTGTTTTCAGACTCTGGATGTACGCGGAGAGTTTTCTGTTTTTCAGGCACATGCGCGGAAGCGTGGAATTGCAGGAATCAGGAGAGCCGGATGAAGAGGGGCAAGAACCGCAGCCTTCAGATGGAACAGGTCCGGATCCTGCCCCAGATCCGGACATGGACTCCACAGGGGAATTCTCCGGGAAAGGATGGCCCGCTGATGGTCTGAAGATTGACTGGAAGAGGTTTCGGGGAACGGATGTTGCAGCATGGCTTCGGTTCGGGAGCATCAGCTATCCTGTCATGCAGGGGAAGGACAACAGTTATTATCTGCATCGTCTCCCGGACGGTAGGATAAATCCAGGAGGCAGTCTTTTCCTGCTGGCTGAAAACAACGCGCGGCTCCGGGACCGCAACAGTGTCATTTACGGACACAATATGGCAGACGGCTCTATGTTCGGGAAGTTGGAAAGGCTG
>CAMODP010000029.1 GCA_946611445.1 uncultured Eubacterium sp. | reverse complement strand
ACCGCGTGACCGGCGGCTGGGTGAAGGTGCACGGCAAGGACGTCAGGATCACCAAGCCGCACGACGCCATGAAGCAGGGTATCGGCTATCTGCCGGAGGACCGCAAGCGGGACGGCATCATCGCGGATCTCTCGGTCAGGGACAACATCATCCTCGCGCTGCAGGTTATGAAGGGCTTTTTCCATCCCTTCTCCAGGGCGCAGGCGGAGGCCTTCGCGGATGAATATATCAAGACGCTGGATATCAAGACAGCTTCGGCTGATACGCCGATCAAGTCCCTGTCCGGCGGCAACCAGCAGAAGGTGATTCTGGCGCGCTGGCTCCTGACGCATCCGCAGTACCTGATCCTGGATGAGCCCACCCGCGGCATCGATGTCGGGACAAAAACAGAGATACAGAAGCTGGTGCTGAAGCTGGCGGAAGAGGGCATGAGCATCACCTTTATCTCGTCTGAGATTGAGGAGATGCTGCGGACCTGTTCCCGGCTGATTGTCATGAGAGACAGAAAGATCGTCGGGGAGCTGACAGGAGAGGAGCTGACGCAGGACCGCGTCATGATGACGATCGCGGGAGGTGAGCAATAGTATGGCAAAAAAACTGAGCAATTATTCCCAGCTGCTGATCCCTGTCATAGCGATACTGCTGCTGGTCGTTTTCAACCTGTTTCGTGATCCTGAATTCTTCTCTGTGGGAATCGCGTCAAATAATAACGGTTTCCCGGTCCTGCAGGGCAACCTGATCAGTATCCTGAACGGCGCTTCGGAGCTGGTGGTTCTCGCCATGGGCATGACACTGGTCACAGCCGCGTCGGGCGGACAGGATATCTCCGTGGGCGCCCTGGCGGCCATTGCCGGCAGCGTGTTTGTAAAGGTGCTGAAGGGCGGATCCATCGGCGGCGGCCGCGTTATCGCGGGTTTTCTTCTGTGCTGTATCGTGGCCATGATATTCGGATCCCTGAACGGTACGCTGGTTGCCTTTTTCAAAATCCAGCCAATGATCGCCACGCTGATCCTGTTTACCTGCGGCCGGAGCATCGCCTACTGGATCAACGGCGGAGCCACCCCCACGGTGGAAAGCCCGATCATTACGGCGATCGGCAGCTTTATCCCGGGAATACCGGTTCCGACGCCGATCCTGATCGTGATCGTGACAGGGATCCTCTTCGCGCTGGTTTTCCGGTTTACCAATCTGGGACTGTATGTACAGACGGTCGGCATCAATCAGGGAGCCGCGCGTCTGAACGGCATCAATCATATCTGGATCAAGCTGCTGGCCTTTATCATCCTGGGAGCGTGCTGCGCCGTGGCCGGCATGATCAATGTCTGCCGCCTCAGCCTGATCAACCATGAGACCATCCTGATCAATATCGAGATGGATGCCATCCTGGCAGTCGCAATCGGAGGAAATTCTCTGGGCGGAGGCAAATTCCGCATGATCGGTTCCGTTCTGGGCGCCTACGCGATTCAGATGCTGACGATCACGCTGTATGCCATGAAGGTCTCCTCGACCGATGTAAAGGCGTACAAAGCCGTTGTCATCATTATCCTTGTCGTGATGGGTTCTCCGGTCGTGAAGGACGCCGTGAGTGAGTTCTGGAAAAAGAGATCCGGGCGGGGACGCGCGGCGGCAGCCGGAAAGGGGGCTTAAATCATGAAGAAAAATGGACAGAGAGAACCCATTTCTGATACAATGCTGCTGATGAGCATCACAATCGGCATTTTCCTGGTGCTCTACGCGGGTTCCATGATCATCCTGGGCGGCGGCTTCCGAAAACCGCAGATGCTTTTTGACCTGCTCAATGACAACGCGTTCCTGCTCATTATCGCCTGTTCTCTGACCATTGTCATGATCACAGGCAGCATTGATATTTCCGTGGGCAGCGTGACCGCGCTGGTCACGATGGTGGGGGTGATGATCCTGAACGGCAGTCTGGCGCCCTTCGAGAATCTTCGGCTGGCCGTCGGGGCCGGAGAGGGTTTTCGGATTTTCATGGCCGCCGTCATGGCCATTCTGATCGGACTGGCCTACGGTCTGGTGCAGGGGTACCTGATCGCCTATCTGGAGATACAGCCGTTTATCATCACCCTGGCCGGCCTGTTTTTCGGCAGGGGCATGATTACCATTATCAGTGTCGCCCCGCAGAAAGCGCCGCAGAATCTGATGGACATCCTCCAGACGCGGATCAATATACCGTTTCTGGGATCTCCGAATAAAAAAGGCGTCATCATCCCGGCTCATATCGAACCCGGCGTGGTGATTGCCCTGATACTGGTCATACTGGTATTCATCCTGCTGCGCTGGTCCGGTCTCGGACGGGGCTTCTATGCGGTCGGCGGCAACCGGCAGAGCGCGCTGATGCTGGGCGTCAATGTGCGCAGGACACGGTTCCTGGCGCATCTGTGCAGCAGCCTCCTGGCGGGGATTGCCGGCCTGGTCTTCATGATGCACGTAGGGGCCGGCAATGCCACCAACGCGAATGCCTCGGAGATGAACGCCATCGCGTGCTCCATCATAGGCGGCACGCTTCTGACAGGCGGCGTCGGCAACGTGGTCGGCACTTTCTTCGGCGTCCTGACGCTGACGACGATCAAGGCCATTGTCGTCGCCTCCGGTCTGCGCGATCCGTGGTGGCAGTCCATTACAACCGGCGTGATGCTCTGCTTCTTCATTATCCTGCAGAGTGTGGTGCTTTCCGTAAGAGGAAAAAGGAATTGACCGATATAAAAGTAGGAGACAGAGGAGACAGGGGTCAGACCCCTGTCTCCTTTGCTGTTGTATCAGGAAACGGCAGGATGTATTATTGGGACATAGAAAGAAGGTTGGATATCCGCCGCAAGTGAGGAACAGAAACGGGAGGCATGCAGGAGGGCACAAACAATGCCCTGTCCTCGGCAAACTGGCGGCTGAGCCGTCCGACGACCATGTAACTGATTCTCCTTATGCTTTCTTTGCCTGTTTGCCGAGATAGGCCTCCCGGATTTCCGGGTCGGCCAGCAGGTCCTGCCCGCGGCCGGTCTTGGTGATGCTGCCGGTTTCCATGACGTAGGCGCGGTCGGCGGCTTTGAGGGCCAGGTTGGCGTTCTGCTCATTGAGAAGAATGGTGACGCCCTGGCGGTTGATCTCATGTATGATGTCGAAGACGCCCTGCACAACGATCGGCGCCAGGCCGAGGGAGGGCTCATCCATCATGATGAGCCTGGGACGGCTCATGAGGGCCCGGCCGATGGCCAGCATCTGCTGCTCGCCTCCGGAGAGGGTGCCGGCGCTCTGCCAGCTGCGCTCCTTCAGGCGGGGGAAAAGCTCATATACCCAGTTCAGATCTGTCTCGAGACTGTCGCTGCGCATATAGGCGCCCATTTTCAGATTCTCGTATACGGTCAGGTTGACGAAGACCCGCCGTCCTTCGGGAACGAGGGTGATGCCGTTTTTCACGATATTCTCTGTGGTCAGCCCGTTCAGCTCTTTTCCCTGGAACAGCACACTGCCGCCAGAAGGCTTTACCAGTCCGACAATGGATCGGAGCGTTGAACTCTTTCCGGCGCCGTTTGCGCCGATCAGCGTCACTATCTCTCCTTCAGACACATCAAAGCTGATGCCGCGAACTGCGTTTATTCCGCCGTATGTCACGCTTAAATCTTTTATTTCCAACAGCTTACTCATCTTCCTGCACCCCCAGATACGCGCTGATCACCTTAGGATCGTTCTGCACGTCTTCCGGCGTTCCATGCGCGATGAGACGCCCGAAATCGAGCACATAGATCCGTTCAGAGATCTCCATGACAAGGTCCATATGGTGTTCAATCATAAAGATGGTGAGCCCGAAGTCCTTGCGGATCTGTCCGATGAAATTGGTGAGCTCAACTGTTTCCTGCGGGTTCATGCCGGCCGCGGGCTCATCCAGGAGAAGCAGGCTGGGCCTGGTGGCAAGGGCCCGGGCAATTTCCACCCGGCGCTGTTTGCCGTAGGGCAGGGAGACGGCGGGTTCGTTGCGGACATCCTCCAGTCCGAGGATGCCCAGCAGGCGGTCGGCCTCGTCGCGCATATGCTTTTCTTCCGCGCCGTTCAGGTGGAGCGTGGCGGAAAAGAGGTTGCTCGTGCGCCGAAGGTGTTCGGCGATGAGGATGTTCTCGAATACGGTCTGGCTCTTGAACAGACGGATATTCTGAAATGTGCGCGCGATCCCGAGCTTTGTGATTTTGTCGGGGGTCGGGGCAAGAGTCTTCATATACTCGTCCGCGTGTTCACCGGCATAGAGCTTTTTCATCTTTCCGCGCGGATGGTTTTCGACAATCTTTTTTCCCTCGAAGTACACAGCGCCGTTCGTAGGCGGGTATACGCCAGTGATGACGTTGAAGGCTGTGGTCTTTCCGGCTCCGTTCGGACCGATCAGAGAGACGATCTCGCCCCGGTTTACCTCCAGGTTCAGGTCGTCTACGGCCACCACACCGCCGAACTGCATCGTGACGTGTTCTATTTTCAGGACGTTGTCATTCATGCGCGGTGCCTCCCTTCGCCTTTCTGCCAGCGATGCGGTCTGCGATGCGCCGCACCGAAAACTCCCGTTCACCCATGATTCCCTTCCGGAAAAACAGCACGATAATCATGATGATGACCGCGAAGACGACCTTCCGGAAGCCGGACCGCAGGAGCGGAACATGAAAACTGCCGATGTAGGTATCCGTATCGAGGAAGCGCAGCAGCCACTCTGACAGGATGATGAACAGGAAGGAGCTGATGCAGCTGCCCGTCACCGAGCCGATGCCGCCGATCACGACGATGAGAAGGATCTCGTAGGTCATGGCGGACTTGAACATTGCCGCCTGCACGGAGGTCTGGTACATCGCCAGCAGGGCGCCGGACACGCCGGCAAAAAAGGAGCTTACCACAAACGCGATCTGCTTGTGGTGCGCCAGGTTAATTCCCATGGCTTCCGCTGCGACTTCGTCGTCCCGGATGGCCTTGAACGCGCGCCCGTAGGTGGAATTGATCAGCATGACGATGAGCGCGATGCAGATGCCTGAAGCCGCGAAATAGAAGAGCAGGCTCTTGTAGCTGGGATAGTTGCGGAGCAGGTTTGATCCGTTCGTGACCGGCCCGAGCTTGTCCCACTGAAAGATTGCGCGGATGATCTCGGCGAAGCCGAGGGTGGCGATCGCCAGATAGTCGCTCTTCAGGCGGAGCACCGGCAGACCGATCAGATAGGCGAACACACCCGCGAACACACCCGCCAGTACGATCGCGATGATCGGGTGCAGGGCGAACTGGATGAGTCCCCCGTCGAAGTACATATATACGTTGGCGCGGTCGGCGACCGGGATCGTCAGGACGCCGTAGGTATAGGCGCCGACCAGCATAAAGCCGGCCTGGCCGAGCGAAAACAGCCCGGTAAAGCCGTTCAGCAGGTTCATGGAAACCGCGACGAGCGCGTAGATCGCGCCTTTTTTCAGAACCGTGAAGAGCATGGATGTCGACGGGAGGATTCTCTCAAGGATGAAGAGGAGAAGGAGAAAAACGCCTATGAGAACGACATTGATGGTAATTTCTTTCTGTTTGCTCACGGTACTTCCTCCTTTCTCAGACTTTGTCGGTGGCTGCTTCGCCGAAAATACCGGTCGGGCGCCAGATCAGCACAACGATCAGAAGGGCGAAGGTGAACGCGTCCGAAAATGTCGTCCAGCCGAGACCCTTGATAATATTCTCACTGATGCCGATGACAAATGCGCCGATCACGGCTCCGGGAATGGAACCGATTCCGCCGAACACCGCCGCGACAAAGGCCTTCAGGCCGGGCATCGCGCCGACTGTCGGCGTAACGCCGGTGTAGTTGGAGAAAAACAGAAAGCTGCCGACCGCAGCCAGGAAGGATCCGATGATGAAGGTAAAGCTGATGACAGAGTTGATTTTGATGCCCATCAGCTGTGAAGTCTCAAAATCCTTTGACGCGGCGCGCATGGCCATGCCGATCTTCGTTTTCTGAATAAGGAAGACAAGGCCGATGACGAGCAGGAGTACCAGAGGGGGCGTGATCACGGTGACACGCTTTGTCGTCACGCCAAAGACAGTGATGACATCGGAGATCCAGGGAATCGGCGGGTACTGCTGCGCAAGGCCGCCCGTGACATACAGGGCCAGGTTCTGCAGCAGGTACGAGACGCCGATCGCGGAGATCATGACCGACATGCGGGGCGCCGTGCGGAGAGGCTTGTACGCGGCTCTTTCCACGAGAAAGCCTATGACAACGGTAGAGACAATGACAAGCGGCATGGCGAGATACCAGGGCATGACGGTCGAGGCGTACACCATGATGAGTCCCGCGCACATAAAAATGTCGCCATGGGCAAAATTGATGAGGCGGAGGATGCCGTATACCATGGTATAGCCGATCGAGATCAGCGCATACTGTCCGCCAACGGATATGCCCGCCATCAGATAGGGAAGATTTCTGCTGAGCCAGTCCATAGAATCATTCTCCTGTAGCAGTGCGGGCTGCCCGCAGGCAGCCCGCAAAAACGTTCAGTTTACGGTGATATATTACAGAAAGCGGTTATTCCGCGACCGTCTGGACACTTACGAAGTCCCAGGCACCTGTCTCTGTGTTGGCCTGTTTTACAAATGCGGAATCTCTCACGGCGTCGCCGTTTTCCGGCTCAAATTCGATGTGGCCGGATACGCCGTCATACGTCGTGGTCCAGAGGGCTTCGTTCACGGCGGCAGGATCAGTGGATCCGGCTGCCTTCAGGGCCTCGAGGGCAGTGAAGTAGGCATCATAGCCCATTGCCGTCACAGCTGCCACGGTGTCGTCGCCGCCGTTGTTGGCCAGGTTGGTCGGATCGGAATTGATGAATTCCTTCATGCCGGTGTCGAACGCCTCGTCGCCGCCCTCCTGATAGAAGGTTGTGACATAGATCTGGACATCTTTGCCCTTTGCGGCGTTCAGGATGACGTTGGAATCCCATGTATCGCCGGCCAGCAGCGGGATGTCAAGGCCCTGCGCGGCTGCCTGCTCGATCGTGTTCGCGGCTGCCTCTGTGGAGGTCGGAGTGAAGAAGACGTCGCAGCCCTGGTTCTTCGCGTCTGTAATATAGGAAGTGAAATCACTGTTGCCGTCCGGAAAATCAGCCTTTACGACTTCACCGCCGAGGCCTTCAAACGCCTTTGTGAAATAGAAGGCCAGGCCCTGGGAGTAGTCGTCGCCGAGCTTCGCGAGGACATAGGCCTTCTTGGCGCCGAAGGTCTCATTCGCGAAGTTCGCCAGAACGCTGCCCTGGAAGGGATCCAGGAAGCAGATCCGGAAGTAATGGGTATTGCCCTGTGTGACCTGCGGATTCGTGCAGGTGACGCCGATGGCCGGTACGCCGCCCTCTTTGAAGATGTCAGATGCCGCGATGGATACGCCGGAGCCATAGGAGCCAAGGACGACAGACACGCCGTCGCCGACCAGCTTCGAAGCGGCTGACGGGCCCTTGTCGTTGGAGGACTCATTGTCAACGATATCAAGCTGCACATCGTATTCCGTGCCGCCGATCTCCACCGTCGGGCATATGCTGTTCGCGTACTGGATGCCCAGTGTTTCCTGCTTGCCGCCGGCGCCGTTGTCGCCGGAAGCCGGCTCATACACGCCGATGGTAACCGTCTCCGCCAGTACGGGAGCCGCGCCCAGTGCCAGAGCCAGTGCGCCCGCAGCCAGAACAGCCATGAAATTCTTCTTCATACTCTTTCTCCTTTCTCAATGCATCAGTGTAACGTAACGCAGATAAACTTTATAGAAACTATACCATTGCAGGGGCCGAATTTCAAGATTGCGGCGGTTATTTATTGCAATTGTCGCAATAATACGCAATCTTCTTTTGACGAATGAATCATGTTATAATACGCAGAGAATACAGAAGTTCAGCCGCGGTCCGGGGAGGAATCGGGAAATGAAAGAGGATACGGCAGCATCCGTTAATATCAGCCATGTGCTGGACAAGGAGCTGTGTGAAAAGCTGGTGCAGGCCAGCAGCCTGACGATCGGCTGCAATGTCCTGGTGACGGATGAGAAGGGATATGTCTACGCCAGCAACATACAAAACAGGGAGGGCACTCTGCATGAAGGGTCTCTGGAGGTCATCGAGAGCGGGCAGACGACCTGGCATGACGAAGAGGCAGTGCGCAGGCTGTCCGGAACCATGCCGGGCATCACGATTCCCCTGCTCATGGAAAACAGGGTGATCGGCACCATCGGCATAACCGGTGATCCGAAGACGGTTGCCGGCTACGCCGCTCTCGTGCAGCAGATGACGCAGGTCTTCATGGGTTTCCAGAGACGGCAGCAGGCCTCCGCCGGAATAGACAACAAGCTGCAGAACCTGGTGCGGGAGATCATCCATTTCGATGCGAGGATCACGCATCCTCAGGAAATCCGCAACATGGCACTTGAACTGGGGGCAGATCTGGAACTGTCCCGGGCGGTGATACTGATCCAGAAATCTGCCGTCACGCAGCCGCAGGCTGAACAAAAAACCGGGAACGCGGCGGAGGGCGAACTGGTGAGCCGTTTTTTTCGCCTGCAGCAGGATTTCGTGTGCAGGCGGAATGACGGAGAGCAGCTGGTCCTGGCCTGCCTGCCCAGGGAGGGCGTGAGCGGTCTGACGGAGCGGTGCCGTCATATGGAGGAGGAGCTGCGCAGATTCGGACAGTTCCGGATCGGGATCGGGACAGAAGCGTGCGGGCTGGGGGAGCTGCGCAGGTCGTATGAGAATGCGGCCTTTGCCGTGCGGGCCATGCAGACCGGCGTGCGCCGGGAAACGGTTCTGACGTATTACGATCTGAATCTGGAGAGACTGGCAGCGGGAATGCCGGATGATGTATGCGCGGCGGTGAGGGCGGTCTATCCGGACGCACTGTTCCAATCCCAGAAATATGCGGAAATAATGGAGATCATTGACAACTGGTGCAGGCATGGCTTCCATTTTACCAATACGGCCCGGGCGCTGCATGTGCACAAGAGCACGCTGACGTACCGCTTTCAGAGGATACGGGAGCTCTACGGGCTGGACATCTATGATTTCCAGCAGGTGATCCCGCTGTTCCTGCTGTATATACGCAGCAGGCTGGCCTGATCGCGGGAGCTGAATAACAACGGGACAGATACAGTCTGTATAACAGAGTAATTTTCGTACAAAAGTACGAAAATTACTCTTTTTTTAGTTCGAAAATCCCCTCTTTTGCAGGATATTAGAAATTTACAGAATATGATAAAATTATAATGTATTTCAGAGTCGCCGCGGTAAAAATATAGAAATAGAAATATAATTTAAAAAAACTACAGCGATTGTCTGAAATTTAACGACATCATACTCACAGTATCATGTAAGCCTGGTAACACAGAGAACAGCGGAAAGGAGAGGAAGAACATGACGCCCAAGAAAATTGCCGTACTTGGTGGAGGAAACGGCGCGCACACAATGGCCGCCGAGTTTGCGCTGAAAGGGCATACCGTCAATTTGTACGAAATGCCACAGTTTAAGAATGACATGAAAAAGGTCTTCGAGACGGAGACCATCATTCTGCAGGGCAACATCAAAGAGCTGCAGGGCCCTGTCAAGCTGAACAAGGTAACGGATGACATCGCGGAAGCCGTAGAAGGATGCCGGTATATCTGTCTGGTATGCCCGGCCTTTGCCCATGCCGGTTACGCGAAACTGCTCAAAGGCCACGTGCACAGCGACCAGATCATCATCACATTCCCCGGAGCCTTCTCTGCGCTGGTTCTCAAGAATGTGCTGGGCGATGAGGACTGCCCTGTCTTTGCGGACGCCAACAACCTTCCGTACGACGCCCGTCTGGTCGCGAAGGGATCCGATACCGTAAATGTGTTCGGGCGCAATCCGATCAATATCGCGTTCCTGCCAGCAGAAAAGGGACCGGAGCTGATCGACGAGATGAGAGAGGACCTGTTCCCGTTCGAAAAGATCTACACAGACGTCCTGGAGTGCGGCCTGGCCATCGTCAATCCTGACTGGCATGCGGGCCCGGTGCTGTTCAACATTTCCAACATTGAGACGGCACACGTGAACTTCTATCTGTATGAGATGGGCTGGACGCCGTCCGCCTGCCGCCTGAACATCGCCCTTGACAAAGAGAGGAAAGCCCTGGGCAATGTGCTGGGCTACAATCTGAGACCGATGGAAGACTTTGCGGGAAGACCGGAGGGCTATGAGTGGACATGGCAGGATCTGTACAAAGAGGGCCACGGCTCCATCGGCCTGACGCCCATCTGCGGACCGAACAGCCTGCAGAGCCGGTATCTGACAGAGGATATCCCGTACGGCCTGGTGCCGTGGTGCGCAATCGCGGAGGTCGTGGGCGTGCCGATGCCGCTGACAAACGGCTTTATCGATATCATCAATGTCGTACATGAGCGTGACTGGAGGAAGGATGGCTGCGGCCTGGATGAACTGGGTATCGAGGGAATGGACAAAGACCAGCTCCTGCAGTATGTCAAGACCGGAAAAAAATAATATCTTCTGCAAAGACTCCTGTTAAACGCCGGATGATGCCTGAAACTGTTGTTGCAAAGCACTGTTAACGTTATAAAAAGGAGGTAGGAAATGAAGAGGTTTGTAAGCATTCTGTTGACCCTGACATTATGTCTGGCCCTGGCGCTGCCTGTCGCGGCCGATGATTCCGGAAAGACGTACAAACTGCGTCTCGCAACCCACTATAACACAGAGCACCTCGGCTATGCCGCCCTGGAACGCATCAAAGAGAAACTGGAGACCGAATCTGACGGCCGTCTGGAGATCACCCTGTATCCTTCCAGCCAGCTCGGCGACTACACACTGACTTTCCAGGAACTGATGGAGGGTACTGTTGACCTGGCGCTGATCCCGGTTCCGTCGGAATATGACTCCCGTCTGGAGATGAACTTCATCCCGTACCTGATCAACGGCTATGACGGCATGGGAGATGCCTTCGGCGAGGGATCCTATTTCTTCGAGAACTACACGGAGATTCTCGGCGAGCTGAATATCAAGCTTCTGGGCATGTACGTGGAAGGCCTGATCGGCTTCGGCTTCGCAAAATATCCGGAGAACTATCAGGATGTCAACGCTTCCAAGAAGGACCTGATGGTCCGCGCCCCGGCGATCGAGGTGTACAACCTGGTGACAGAGGACATGGGCTTCTCCGCCACCACCATCGCCTATGCAGACCTGTACACGGCTATGCAGACCGGTGTATGCGACGGCTGGATCGGCGGAACACCGCAGCTGAACTATTCTGACTTCCGCGATGTCATCAAATACTATGTGCCGTACAATGTATTCGCGGAGAACATCGGCTTCTTCATGAGCCAGGATGTATATGACACGCTGCCCGAGGATCTGCAGGAGCTGATCGTGACTACCTTCAGAGAGGAATCCGAGAAGAGCTTTGAGACCGCGAAGGAAGGCGACGAAGAGGCACTGAAGGCACTGGAGGAGTACGGCGTAGAGATTCTGCCGCTGACTGATGAAGAACTCCAGGCATACCGTCAGCACATCATCGACGTGACCTGGCCGAAACTCGGCAAGAATATCGGCGACGATATCCTGCAGGGTCTGATTGACGCCAATTCGTAAGGGCTGCGGAGCCGGTACCGGCAGCGCCGTTTACGCGCAGCTGAAACCAGCTGCCCGGTTCACAGGAACTGAACAGGGTTAACCAGCAGACAGCCGGGGCCGCTTTCCTCGCGTGCCCCGGCTGTTTCAAAACCTGAACCCCGGATTTAAAAAGGAGATGGTCTGATGCCTGCGAAACACTTTGATCTGACTCAGACAGCGTTCTGGAACATTCTCCAGAACATCGTTAAAGTGCTGATGATAACGGGTAGCGTGGTCTCCACCGCCGCCATGTGCTATTCCGTTATCCTCCGCTATATTTTCAAAGCAAACTTTTACGGATCGGATGAGGTCATCATGCTGTTTGCTTTCTGGCTCTACTTCATGGGCGCCGTCTATGGCAGCTATGAGGACAGCCACATTAAGGCGGATCTGCTGAATGTCTATATCAAGAACCTGCGGACGAAGGATATCCTGGCGCTGGTGGCCCAGGTGCTTACGATCGTCGTGAACACAATCGTCCTGGTATGGGCATGGCGCTATTTTCAGATGGAAATCAAGAAATGGGGACTGTCAACGGCTCTGAAGATCCCGCTTGTCATTCCCAAGTCGGCAGTGTTCTTCGGCTTTCTGCTGATGGAATTCTACCATGTGTATTATCTGATCCATAATATTCTGCTGTTCCGCCGGAACGGACATTTTTCCGAGCCGCACAAGGGGGACTATGTCACCGACGCCGTAAAGGCGAAATATCCGGACATCGATGTTCCCACCAGGGCGGAAGCTGCCAGACTCGCGGAAGAAGAAGGAAAGGAGGAGGATGAATAATGTCAATTCATGTTGTGATAAGTATCCTCATTCTGATCGCGGGCCTGATCATAGGCATGCCGATCCCCTTCGCGTTCGGCGGGTCATTCCTGTGGCTCACGTATTCTCTGGATTTTAATCCCAGTACGCTGCTCGCCAGCGGCTACTCGCAGATCAACTCGACGATCCTCCTGGCCATCCCCCTGTTCGTTCTCGCGGGAAAGGTCATGGAGAA
Source organism: uncultured Eubacterium sp. (assembly GCA_946611445.1). Taxonomy (GTDB): domain Bacteria; phylum Bacillota; class Clostridia; order Lachnospirales; family Lachnospiraceae; genus Bilifractor. The sequence continues at coordinate 1,938 of CAMODP010000029.1, read as the reverse complement.
AGGCCATATCGGCGACGCCCTCATCGGTCTGGTCCAGCGCTTTGTCGGACGCTTCAAGAGCGGCCTCGGCGCGGTGGCTGTCATTACATCCGCCGTGTTCGGCTCAATCTCTGGCAGCGCCTCAGCCACACTGTCCTGCATCGGCGCCCTGATGGAGCCCCGCATGACGAAAGCAGGCTATCCGAAGGGATACACCGCAGCGCTTCTCGCCGCGGCCTGCCCGCTGGGTCTGCTGATCCCGCCGAGCTCCGCGCAGATCCTGTACGCCTGGTCCAGCGGGACCTCCGTTCTGGCCTGCTTCACGGCAACCGTCATTCCCGGCATCATTCTGGTTCTGTTTCTCTGCATCGTAAATGCAGTCCAGTGCAAAAAGCTGGATATCATTCAGCCGGAGCGGGAACAGGGGGCAGAATGGCTGAAAAACACCGGGAAAGCAACCTGGCACGCAGTCCCCGCGCTGATCATGCCCTTTATCATTCTGGGCGGCATCTACGGCGGCATCATGACAGCCACCGAAGCGGCAGCCATCAGCGTCCTGTACGCTGTGCCCTGCGGTATGTTTATTTACAAGGGCCTTAAGGGCAAGGGCCTCTGGCAGGCACTTACAGAGTCCGCCTGCACGACAGGCGTTATCATGGTCATGTTCTTCATGGTTATGATCTTCAGTAAGCTCCTGACAATGCTGAATGTGCCCACCACAATCGCAAACGGGCTGCTGAGCCTGACCGACAACCGGATCCTGATCCTCATGATGGTCAATATATTCATGATCATCATCGGCATGCTCATGGACGACACCAGCGGCATCCTGCTGTGCACGCCCATCCTGATCCCCATCGTCACGGGCATCGGCGTACATCCCGTTCATTTCGCGGCGATCCTCGGCGTGAACCTGGGCATGGGCAACATCACGCCGCCCACCGCCCCCATGCTGTATCTGAGCGGACGTGTCTGCGGCGCAAAGATCAACAAGATGCTTTCACCGACCATGACGTTCATCATTTTCGCGTGGATACCGACACTGATTATCACGACATATGTGCCGGCAGTGGCTACGTTCCTGCCGAAGCTCATACTGCCGAATCTGTTTATGCACTGAGAGGCTGCACACCATGTTCCGGTCTGTATCGGTAAAAAAACTGTTTTTCCTGCTTCTTGCCTCCATCCTGGCACTGCTGCTCCTGTTTTTCGTTCACGGACCGTTTCTGGATGAGGGCGTGGAAGACGCTGTGGCGCAGGCGCTGCTGGCAAGGGCAGGAACCCAGGGGGAGGAAGAGGTTCCCGCGGAAGGCCACAAGATCTTTCAGGCGGCCGCCGGCGGGGATACCCTCCAGGTCTGGGGAATTTTCCGCACAGGCGTATACAGGCAGACGGAACAGGGACCGGAAGCCGTCGCTTCTTCCGAAGCTGAGGCGGCAAGACTGACATTCACGAGAAAGGACGGCAGATGGCAGCTCGCAGAATACCAGGTGCCGGAAAACAAGGACTTTTTCGGGAAAGATATGAAGGAGCTGTTTCCGTGGCATCTCCGGGTGTTCACCCTTTTTAAAGGCATATTTGAGAGCGGCCTGACAAGACAGATGGAAGCATACGCTCTCTGAGACGCAGCCTGAGGGGAGAAAATGATCCCGGCGGACAGGGAGAAGGACAGCTTCAGAAGGGTTCCCATGTATCGGGAGGAATCATGGAGATTCTCAGCATCGGAATCGACATCGGCACGACCACCACGCAGCTGGTGATCAGCCGTCTGACAATAGAAAATAAAGCATCTGCTTTCACGGTTCCCCGGATCCAGATCGTCGATAAGGAAATCATTTACCGCAGCCGGGTGTACTTCACGCCGTTCCTGAATGAGACGGATATCGACGGAGACGGCGTATTTGCCGTGATTGAGGCGGAATACGCCGCCGCGGGCGTCACGCCGGAAGATATCTCCAC
>CAMODP010000028.1 GCA_946611445.1 uncultured Eubacterium sp. | reverse complement strand
CGCAGCTGGCCATGCATTCCTGCTATGAGACAGCCGGTTCCCGGGATCCGGCATATCTGGCAGAACTGGCGAGGTGTTTCTATCTGGAAAAGCTGCCGGAAGTATACAGTGCCTGAGGCCGGAATTTTTACGCCCGAAAAGTATGAGTTTTGAGAGCAACTGTGAGAGGAGAACACCATGGCAGTATATACCGTAAGGAAGGAATACAACACAAAGGGTCACATGGGCATGATCGATGTGACAGATGATTTTCGCGGCGCTGTGCGTAAGGCCTGCCGGGAAAAGGGAATCCGGGACGGGATCATCACCGGCTTTACCACGGGCGGCGTGGCCGCCCTGACAACGCTGGAGTTCGAGCCCGGTATGGTTATGCATGATCTGAAGGCAGCGCTGGACCTGATCTCTCCGTATCTGGATAAGGACGGGCGGGTCGTTTATTACAGGCATCACGACACATGGCATGATGACAACGGATCGAGCCATATCAAATCAGCCATTCTCTCGCCGTTTATTACCATTCCGTTTGTGGACGGGGATATCACGATAGGGCCGTGGCAGAATCTGACCCTGGTGGAATGCGACACCCGGGACCGGCACAGGGAGATCGTCTTCCAGGTGATGGGAGAGTGACAGAAAAACTGTCCCCCGGTTTCTTTACAGCTTCTTAACTGTTGCTTTTTCCGTGTGCGTTTTATAATAAAGGCGTACCATGCGGGAGATGCCCGTCAGACCGGCAGGGAGGTGAACCGTCCGGATGAAGCTGTGTAACTGGAGATCTTATATCATCTTTTCATTGCGGGGCTGGCTGATCTGGCTGCTTTCAATGGCCTGCGCATCTCTTACATGTGTATTTCTGCGGACGATCAGTACGACCGATGTGCATGTACCATTGATCTTCGTGCTGGCTGTGCTGGTCGTCTCTCTTCAAAGAGGACTGCCGCGGCAGTCCTTTTTTATGTGCGCGCCTGTCTGTTGCCCGCAGAGTGTCTTCTGTGATAAAATGTATCCGGCATCAGAAGATAAGGCTGCACGGGCAACAGAAATATATATACTGAAAAGGAATAAAGAGTAATGAAGGTATTGATACTGAACGGATCTCCCCACGCGCAGGGCAATACGGCGCTGGCGATAGAGGAAATGGTACATGTTTTTCAGAAGGAAGGGATCGAGACAGAGCTTGTACATGTCGGCAACAAAGCCGTACGCGGCTGTGTGGCCTGCGGCAGATGTATTTCCCTGGGTAAATGCGCCATTGATGACCTGGTGAACGAGACCGCGCCGAAGCTGGAAGCTGCGGACGGCCTGGTGATTGCCAGCCCGGTTTATTACGCGTCGGCGAACGGCACGATGATCTCCTTCCTCGACAGGCTGTTCTACAGCACGTCTTTTGACAAGACCATGAAGGTGGGCGCCAGCGTTGTGGTTGCACGCCGCGGCGGCCTTTCCGCGACGTTTGACGAGCTGAATAAGTACTTTACCATTTCCGGGATGCCCGTAGCTTCCAGCCAGTACTGGAACAGCGTGCACGGACGCATGCCGGGTGAGGCGGCGCAGGACGGTGAGGGCCTTCAGACCATGCGTGTGCTGGCCAGGAATATGGCGTTTCTGATGAAGTGCATTGCGGACGGGAAAGAAAAATACGGTCTGCCGGAGACGGAGGACTGGATTCCGACGCATTTTGTGAGGTGAGGAGGCATATGCTGCGTACTGCCGGAATTTTGCTGGGCTGCCTGGGGCTGCTCACCTTCGGTCTTCCCTGCTTTTACTCTGTGCGGAATTTCGGATCTGCCGTCGGGCTGTTTCTGTCAGCCCTTATTCTTCTTCTGAGCCTGCGGTGGGAGTCATTCTGCCGGGGCACGGAGATGCTGGGACAGCATCGTGCGGGGCGGCTGCTTCTGGGTCTGGTGTGTGCCATATTCATTGCAGGAGCATTCCTGGCAGTACTGACATCCGTATGCATTTTCGGAGCTGCGGTAAGACAACCTTCGGAAAATGCCACCGGCATCGTCCTGGGCTGTCAGGTGAAAGGCACCAGGCCGAGCCTGAGTCTGCAGAGACGGCTGGACTGCGCGTATGACTGGCTGTGCAGCCATCCGGAGGCTTCCTGCGTGCTTTCCGGCGGGCAGGGGCCGGACGAAGAGATCACGGAAGCTCTGTGTATGTACCGCGATCTCACAGCACGCGGGATCGATCCCTCCCGCCTTTACATGGAGGACCGATCGACTTCGACCGTTGAAAATATAGCATTTTCCATGAAGCTGATCCGGGATGAGGGCCTGCCGCAGGAGCTTGCGGTTATCACGAATGAGTATCACGAATACCGCGCCCTGCATATAGCAGAGAGCATGGGCATCTCTGCGGGAGCGGTGCCCACAAGGACGGCCGCCTGGCTGCTGCCGACATTTTATGTGCGGGAGCAGTGCGGCATTCTGTACGAGTGGCTGCGGACATTCCGGCTGCCCTTTTGAAGAGGTGAATAAAGAATGAAATACAGAAATGACAGACACGGCGAACCGATATCGATACTGGGATACGGCTGCATGCGCTTTTCCCGCAAGGGTGCCGGCATCGATATTGACAAGGCGGAAAGGGAGATCCTGCTGGCCATAGAGAACGGCGTGAATTATTTTGACACGGCATATATATATCCGGGGAGCGAGGCTGCTCTCGGCGAGATCCTTTCCCGCAACCGGGTCCGGGACAAGGTCAACATCGCCACCAAGCTGCCCCAGTATCTGATCCGGAACAGGGCCTCTATTGACAAGTACTTCAACGAGGAGCTGACGCGCCTGAAGACCGACCGTGTCGACTACTACCTGATGCATATGCTGACGGACCTGCAGGCCTGGGAGAATCTGAAAAAGGCAGGGATCGAGGACTGGATCGCTGAAAAGAAGGCGTCCGGGCAGATCCGGAATATCGGATTTTCCTTCCACGGCAATACCGATATGTTCCTGAAGATTCTGGATGCCTATGACTGGGACTTCTGCCAGATTCAGTACAATTATATGGATGAAGTCAGCCAGGCGGGACGGAAAGGACTGCAGGCTGCGGCGGCGAAGGGAATTCCCGTCATTATCATGGAGCCGCTGCGCGGAGGCCGTCTGGTGACGCTGCTGCCGGAAAAGGTGAAGCGGCTGCTGGCTGCGGACCCGAAAAAGCGCACGGCAGCGGAGCTGGCATTTACCTGGCTGTGGGACCAGAGCGAGGTAACCTGTGTACTGTCCGGAATGAATTCGACAGAGATGGTGGAAGAGAACTGCCGGATCGCTTCAAAAATGGAGCCGGGCTGCATGACGGAGAAGGATCATCGCCTGATCGGCAGGATACGCGACCTGATCAATGAGAAGATCAAAGTTGGCTGCACCGGCTGCGGCTACTGCATGCCCTGCCCGCAGGGGGTGGACATTCCCGGTATTTTCCGGTGCTGGAATGAGATGTACATGGAAGGCAAAGGAGACGGCCGTCACGAATACTTCCAGACGGTAGCCCTGCGCAGGGAAGCGCCTTTTGCCACCCAGTGCGTGGGCTGCGGCCGCTGCGAGAAGCACTGCCCGCAGCATATTTCCATCATTCAGGAACTGAAAAAAGCTGACAGGGAGCTGCGGCCGCTGCACTATCGTGTGGCGATGACAGTTGCCAGAAAGTTTATGAGACTGTCGTGAGCGCCGGTCTGACGTGGATGGCAGAGGCAGCAGTGCTGTGGATCGTTTTTATGAACATCGCGGCATTTGCTGCCTTTTCAGCGGATAAACGAAGGGCTGTCCGGGGGAAATGGCGCATACCGGAATCCCGGCTTTTTGCACTTGCGCTTCTGGGGGGTGCGGCCGGGAGCCTGGCAGCCATGCATTTGTGCAGGCACAAGATACGGAAGCGGCGTTTTGCAGCCGGCATCCCGCTGATTCTTGTTCTGCAGCTGGGCATTCTGGCGGGACTGGCCTGGACGCTGTGCGCGCGGTAGAAAGAGCAGGTATCCGGAGATAGCGCCGGAACAGGGAGAGAGATGGGCAGAATCTTTTATATCATGGGCAAAAGCGCCACGGGGAAGGATCACATATACCGTGACCTGATCAAAGACACAGAGCTGGGGCTTCGGCCGATCGTTCTCTGTACGACGAGACCCATGAGAGAAAATGAGAAGGACGGGAGAGAGTACTGGTTTGTCGATGCGCAGTACCTTGCCGGACTGCGGGAAAAAGGACAGGTGATAGAGGAACGCGTCTATCATACGGTTCTCGGTGACTGGTATTATTTCACGGCAGATAACGGCCGGATTCGGCCGGAGGAAGCGGATTATCTCGGAATCGGGACGCCCGAATCCCTGGTCAGGATGCGGGCGCATTTCGGAGATGATACGGTCGTCCCCATTTATATAGAAACGGAAGACGGACTGCGCCTGGAGCGCGCGCTGAAGCGCGAGCGCAGGCAGGCGGAGCCGAATTACGCAGAGCTGTGCAGACGGTTTCTGGCGGACAGTGAAGATTTTTCCGAAGAGAAACTGGCTGCCGCGGACATCCGGCAGCGATTTTCCAATAACGGGACATTTCCCGAATGTCTGGAGGCTGTCCGGGCGTATATATCAGGAGTCAAAGAGAATCGTCCCTTCTGACTCCCGACAACTTTCCGTGTCCTTCCGCGCCGTAGTATGGTATAATACAGGCACAGGCATGTACGATATTCAGGGAGCCTGCCCGGAGGAGGTGTACACATGCGGGAACTGGAAGAAAAACTGGGATTCGGAGCAATCGTCGGACATGATGATGTGGTTGGACACCTGAAGAACGCAATCCGTACGGACAAAGTCTCGCATGCCTATATCTTCGGCGGGGAGAGGGGATCCGGAAAGCGGCTGATGGCGACGGTCTTTGCCATGACGCTGCAGTGCCGGGAGCACGGCACAGATCCGTGCCAGGTCTGTCCGTCATGCCGGAAAATACAGAGCGGCAACCACCCGGATGTGATTTACGTCACGCATGAAAAGCCGAATTCCATCGGCATCGATGATATCCGGGAGCAGCTGATCGGCGATATTTCCATCCGTCCGTATGAGAGCCGGTATAAGATCTATATCGTGGATGACGCGTCTAAGCTGACGCTGCAGGCGCAGAATGCTCTGCTGAAAACGATCGAGGAGCCGCCGGCCTATGCCGTGATCATATTGCTGGCAGACAATCCGGATATACTCCTTCCGACGATTACTTCCCGCTGTGTGCGGCTGAATCTGAAACCTGTCAGCGATGATGACATGAAGGACTATCTCATGAACCAGCTTCATGTGCCGGATTATCAGGCAGAGATAGAGGCTTCTTTTGCGCAGGGCAATATCGGCAGGGCCAAGCACCTGGCGGAATCCACGGATTTTATGGAGATGACGGAGGATGTCATCCGTCTGCTGAAGCATTCCCGCCAGATGGAAGTGGCGGAAATGATCGAGACCGTGAAGGCGTGGTCCGCAGATAAACAGGATATCTATGACAGACTGGACATCTTTACGATGTGGTTCCGGGATGTCCTGCTGTTCAAGGCGACAAGGGAGATAGACGGACTGATTTTCAAGGAAGAGATCAATGCCGTGTCCGACAGGGCTTCCGTCAGCTCCTACGAAGGGATCGAGAAGATCCTGAAGGCGATACAGACGGCGGGGGACAGGCTGCGGGCCAATGTAAACTTTGAATTGACCATGGAACTGCTGTTCCTGACCATTCACGAAGAGTAAGAGGAAGATACATGACAAGTATTGCAGGTGTGCGTTTCCGCAATGGCGGAAAAGTGTACTATTTTGATCCGAACGGACTGGAACTGCGCGGCGGCACGCGCGTGATTGTTGAGACATCCCGCGGCGTGGAGTGCGGCCGTGTCGTTCTCGGCATCCGGGAGGTAGACGATAGCAGGGTGACGCAGCCGCTCCGGCCGGTGCTGCGCATCGCGACGGAACAGGATATAGAAAGGGAAGAAACAAACCGCGAGAAGGAAAAAGAAGCCTATAAGATCTGCAGGAAGAAAATCGCAGAGCGCGGTCTGGACATGAAACTGATCCAGGCGGAATATACCTTTGACGGAAAGAAGCTGCTGTTTTATTTTACGGCGGACGGGCGCGTCGATTTCCGTGAGCTGGTCAAGGACCTGGCCTCGGTTTTCCGGATGCGGATCGAACTGCGTCAGGTTGGCGTGAGAGATGAGACCCGCATGCTGGGCGGCATCGGTGTCTGCGGCCGGCCTCTCTGCTGCAGTTCGTATCTGACGGAGTTTGCGCCTGTTTCCATACGCATGGCGAAGGAGCAGAACCTGTCCCTGAATCCCGCAAAGATCTCCGGTGCCTGCGGCCGGCTGATGTGCTGTCTGAAAAACGAGCAGGAGACATATGAGCACCTGAAAAAGAAACTGCCCGGCGTGGGTGACATTGTACAGGCTTCTGACGGCATACAGGGAGAAGTACAGAGCGTCAATGTCCTGCGTCAGACGGTGCGGATCATCGTGGAGTCCGGCGATGACAAGGAGCTCAGCGAATATCCGGTGAGCGAACTGAATATCCGTCAGAAGAAGCGCAAGGGCGGCAAAGGGAAAGACGGAAAGGACAAAGAGTCCAGAGAAAAGGAACCCAGAGAAAAAGAGCCCAAAGAAAAAGAGTCCAGGGAAAAAGAACCCAGGGACAGGGGCGCGAAGGAAAAAGACGGCAAAGACAAAGGCGGCAGAGAGAAGCATCCGCGTGAGAAACAGCATAAAAAGGAGGAATCCGCGGAGTGAGTGCCGGAGAAAGCTGGGAGATCCGGGAGGACGAACAACTGGATGATTTGCAGAACGGGTATCATATTCTGCAGGCGGGAAAGGGCTTTCGTTTTGGGATGGATGCCGTGCTGCTGGCCGCGTTCGCACGGGTGAAACCGGGAGAACGGGTGCTGGACATGGGAACCGGCAGCGGAATCATTCCGATCCTTCTGGCTGCCAGACATGAGACTGCGCAGATCACCGGCCTGGAGATTCAGCCATACGCGGCCGCCATGGCCGCGCGAAGTGTGGCAGGCAACGGTCTGCAGGAACGTATTGCGATCAGAGAAGGAGATATCAGAGAGGCTGCGTCCATTTTCGGTGCAGCCTCCTTTGATGTTGTCGTCAGCAATCCGCCCTATATGACAGGACGGCACGGGCTGGTAAACCCCGACGAGGGCGCGGCGGCAGCCAGACATGAGATTCTCTGCACATTCCGGGAGCTGGCGGAACAGACGGCCCGTGTCCTCACGGGAACGGGCAGGTTTTATCTGATACATCGCCCATTCCGTCTGGCGGAAATTCTGGACGTCCTGCGTGAGTACCGTCTGGAGCCGAAGCGGATGCGTCTGGTGTTTCCGTTTGCGGACCGGGAGCCGAATCTGGTCCTGCTGGAGGCATGCAGAGGCGGACGGCCGCGGATGCAGGTGGAGAAACCGCTGGTCATATATGAGAGACAGGGCGTGTATACGGAAGAACTTCGGAAGATATACGCGGGCGGGTGCATCTGAAGACCGCACGAAAATGCTGCGGCAGATCCCGGACAGAAGCAGGCGGCGGGGGCTGCCGCAGGGACCGGGACGAAGACAGAAAGGGTTTACAGGGGTGAGAATATGACGGGAAAACTGCTGCTCTGCGCGACACCGATCGGCAATCTGGGCGACATGACCCCGCGGGCGGCTGAGGCGCTTCGGTCTGCCGACCTGATTGCGGCAGAGGATACCAGAAACAGCATAAAGCTGCTGAATCATTTTGATATACACACACCGATGACCAGCTATCACGAGTTCAATAAATACGACAAGGGGAAGGAACTGGTAGAGAAAATGCTGCAGGGCAAAACGGTGGCACTGATCACGGACGCGGGCATGCCGGGCATATCGGATCCTGGCGAAGTCATTACCCGGATGGCCGTCGATGCCGGCATACAGGTCAGCGCGCTCCCCGGCGCGTCCGCCTGTCTTCTGGCGCTGATTCTGTCCGGCCTGCCGACGAGACGTTTTGTCTTCGAAGCCTTTTTGCCGCAGGATCGGAAGGAGCGGCAGATGGTTCTGGAGGAACTGCAGCGGGAGACCAGGACGATTGTCCTGTATGAGGCGCCGCACCGGCTGAGCCGGACGCTGGCGGAGCTGAGAGAAACTCTGGGCGGAGAGCGCAGAGCGGCGCTCTGCAGGGAACTCACAAAGCTCCATGAGACCGTGCAGAGGATGAGCCTTTCAGAGGCAGCTGCGTACTATGAGACGGAAAAACCGCGCGGGGAATATGTTCTCGTGATCGAAGGGAAAAGCAGCAAGGCGGTCAGAGAGGAAAAGGAGGCCGCGTGGCGGGAGCTGGACCTGGAGGAGCATATGCGCAGGTATGAGCAGCAGGGCCTGTCCAGGAAAGATGCTATGAAGCAGGTGGCAAAAGACAGGGGCTGCGCCAGAAGGGAGATCTATGCCCAGCTGGAGGCGCGCAAGCAAGACGGGCCTGCCGGATGCGCGTCCCCGGAAAATGAGTAAGAGGAGACAAAGGAGACAGGGGTCAGACCCCTGTCTCCCGAGTATCACGGAACACTTTGAGGGGACAGGGGTCTGACCCCTGTCTCCTCCCGATCCTGAGCCGGAGCGGACAGGCTGCCGGGATATTTCCGGTCATACAGCAGCGCGGCGAGCAGTACGACGAAACAGGATCCGCAGTTGTGGACGAGCGCGCCGGTCGTGGGTGTCAGTACACCGAGTACAGACAGCACGATGGCGGCGAAATTGATGCACATGGAAAGGGTGATGGCGCCCCGGATGGTGCGGACTGTAGTGCGGCCGAGCCATTTCAGATAGGGAACATTCGACAGGTCGTCTGTCATCAGTGCAACGTCGGCGGCTTCGACGGCAATATCACTTCCCATCGCGCCCATGGCAGCGCCGACATCCGCCAGCTTCAGGGCAGGCGCGTCATTGACGCCGTCTCCGATCATGCAGACACCGCCTGCGGCAGAAAGCCGCTCGATTTCCGCGGCCTTGTCCTCCGGCAGGAGGGAGGCCTTCACTTCTTTTATTCCGGTCTGCGCGGCAAAATACTGTGCCGCCTCAGGGTGGTCTCCGGTCAGAAGTACCGCCTGCGTTCCCATGGATTCCAGCTCCCGGATCACAGTCCGGGCTTCCGGTCTGAGGGTATCGGAGAGGGCGATTACGCCCAGCAGGCGGCCTCCCTCCGCGATCAGGACAGAGGCTTTTCCCTGCCGGCGGAGTTTTGAGAGAACATCAGCTGCCGGAGTGTCTGTTCCGGCGGATTCCCTGCCGTCATCCTGCGGGATGATCCCGCACTCTTTCATATATGCTTCATTTCCCAGCAGCAGCGCATGGCCGTTTACGGCGGCAGATATGCCTTTTCCCGCATACATCTGGAAAGAATCGCACGGCGGCAGCTGCAGGCCTCTGTCCAGCGCGCAGGCTGTCAGTGCTTTTCCGAGCGGATGCTCACTGCGGCTTTCCGCGGCGGCAGCCAGCGTCAGAAGGTCATCCGACTTATCAGAGGCGCTTTCTGCCGCACCGGTGTTTTCCGAAAACGGGATAACATCGGTGACGGTCAGTTTTCCGCAGGTGATCGTGCCGGTCTTGTCGAAAGCGATCGTGCGGATGTTTCCCATTCTTTCCAGCGCCTCCCCGGATTTAATGATGACACCGTGTTTGGTCGCCTGCCCGATAGCAGCCATGATCGCCGTAGGTGTGGCCAGTACCAGGGCGCACGGGCAGAACACGACCAGGACAGTAACAGCCCGGACAATATCCTTTGTGACGATCCAGGCAGCAATGGCGATCAGAAGCGCGACCGGAACCAGTACGCTGGCCCACCGGTCGGCGATTCTCTGGGCAGGTGCCTGCCTGTTCTCCGCGTCGGCAACCAGCCGGATCAGCTTCTGAAGGGAAGAATCCTCACCGACCTGCGTCGCCTCTATATCTATGGATCCGAAGCGGTTGAGGGTACCGCACCACACCTCATCTCCCGGGACCTTGTCTACGGGCAGGCTTTCCCCCGTCATGACGGACTGGTCGACGGATGTCTCGCCGGTCCGGATGATTCCGTCCACCGGCACAACCTCTCCGGGCAGAATACGCACCAGGTCACCCCTGCGGATCTGTTCGGCAGGAATGACTTCTTCCTGCCCGTCTGCGCCGTTCCGGAGCACCCGGCCGGTCACGGGCGTCAGGCTGATCAGGTTTTTCAGCCCTTTCTTTGCCCGCTCTGTGACCATATCTTCCAGAATCGCGCCGATTTCCATGATGAAGGCCACTTCTCCCGCGGCGAACAGGTCGCCGATGGCAATTGCCGCAAACATGGCAATGGTTATCAGGAGGGCGGAGGAAATTTTGGCAATTCCCTTATTATGGATGATGCGCCACACAGACAGATACAGCAGCGGGATTCCGCAGATAAACATACAGACCCAGGCGCACTGCTCGCCGGCCGGAAATCCGGCGCGGGGCAGAATAAAGGAGAGAAGCAGGAAGATGCCGCCGATGATTGTCGCCGGCAGACCGGCAAGGATATCGTTGAGTTTTTTCAGCATATGATACCTCCGGAGACAGGGGTCTGACCCCTGTCTCCGGACATCATGAAACACTTTACCCGATACGAAACAAGATGTATGATTTTAGTGTAGAGAATGGATGTTCTGTTTACAAGAATCAGATACGGGGAAGAATCCGATACTGAACATAACCGGAGAATTGTCCCGGAGCAGGGAGGCGCCAGGATGGACAGGAGACAGAGAAAGACGCGGGAGGCCATCTACCGCGCGTTTACGGAGCTGCTGGTTCACAAATCGTACAGCACCATTACGGTGCAGGAGATCATTGACAGGGCTGACATAGGCCGCAGCACATTTTATTCTCATTTTGAGACGAAAGATGATCTGCTGCGGGCGCTGTGCGCCGAAATATTTGCCCATGTCTTTTCGGAGGAGCTCGGTGTGGAGAGGACACATGACTTTTCCGGAGAGACCAGGGATCTGCGCCACCGGCTGACGCATATCCTGTATCACCTTCGGGACAATCGGTCGTACATCCGCGGGATCCTGTCCAGCGAGAGCGGCGATCTGTTCATGCAGTTTTTCAAGGAATATCTGAAAGAGGTATTCGACGAGGTTCTGCCGGGCAGTCCGGCAGGGGTGCCCCGGGAATATATTCTGAATCATATGATCTGCGACTTTGCGGAGAGCGTACGCTGGTGGATGCGGCATGAAGAGTACTCTCCGGAGGAAATCAGCGGTTTCTTTCTGGAAACGGCACCGATGCTGGCAGGGTAAGACCAGGCAGATAACAGGAGAAAAAATGGACATCAGGGAACTGGAATATTTTAAAGTGATTTGTGACCAGAAGAGCATTACAAAAGCGGCGCATATCCTGTACATGAGCCAGCAGGGGCTCAGCCGGGTGGTAAAAAATCTGGAAAAGGAATTCGGGACGACGCTGCTGGTGCGGAAGACTTCCGGGATTGAACTGACCAGGACCGGCGCCTATCTGTATTCCAACCTTCCTGCATTTCTGCAGGAGTATGATGATATACGCAGCAATGTCACATATATAGAGAAAAGCGAAAACCATGAGATTGAGCTGCTGTCTGCCTACGGGATCATCCGCCTGGTGACGCCGGAATGCCTGGAGGCCTTTACAGATAAGCACCCGGGGATCCGTCTGGTCTGCCATGAGTATCCGGACCGCGAGGTAGAGCGCCGCTGGAAGCAGGGACAGGGGAATGTGGCATTTACAGTCGGCAACAATGCCGTGACCTTTCCCGGCGGACAGCAGATGGAACAGTTTGAAATAAAACTTCTGGTAAACCGGCAGCATCCGCTGGCGGACAGGGCTTCCGTCAGTATCCGGGACCTGAAGGGCGAGCGGATATATCTGGAAAATACGGAATTCAATATTCATCAGCTGATTCTGGAACGCTGCAGGGCAGAGGGTTTTGAGCCGGAGATTGCTTTCGGCACCAGCGGATTCAGCCTCTGCCATAAGCTTGTCAGTCAGAACAAGGGGATCTCTGTAACGGTAGACTTTATTTTTAATGACATGACAGGAAAAGACCTGGTCATGATTCCGTTTTCCGACGGCCCGCTGTACTGGACCACCTGGATGATGACCCGCACGGATAAAATACCGAATGAGGATGTGCTTCTGTTCGGCAGGCATGTGACAGACTGGATGGAAGCGATCCGGAGAGGGACATACAGCAGATGAGGGGGTGACCGCCGCAGGGGAAGGCTGTCAGCGGGGCTGACGCGCAGCCGGGCACAGGCCCGACAGAGCAGGACCCGGATGCCCGGAAATGAATTGTGACCTGACAACGAAACGCTGTTTCCACATAGGCTCTCAATTGTGTTAATTTATTAACAGAAACGAAAAGCCAGACAGGAGGAATCAAGATGGAAACAGCGGAGAGAGACGCTTTGGAACAGAACACGGAAGAGCGGTATAAAAAAGCCGTGGATGCGTATAATCATCTGGAAGAGCGCGAAAAGATTGCGGCAGTTCGGGATGAGTTCCGGGCTTTGGGTGATTATAAACAGGCAAAGACATATATGCAGAAATGCGAGCGCTTCCTGGATTTCCAGGTCGGCGGGACGGTTGTGTTCGGCAACTATAAGGGAGAGGACCTGACCTGGAAGGTGCTGGCAAAGGAAGGCCGCCGGTTTCTGCTTCTGTCGGAGAAAGCGATCGACCACATTCCGTTTCACTTTGAGCGGTCAGAAGCGACCTGGAGCAACTGCTCTCTCCGCACCTGGCTGAACCGGCAGTTTATGGAAGAGGCATTTACGCTGCAGGAGCGCATGAGCATCCTTCTGATCCATCATCAGAATAATACAGATCCCCGCTGGGACAACAACAACGGGGCGGATACAAAGGACAAGGCATTCGTATTTAATCTGAAAGAACTGGATGAATACCTTCCTGACAAGGAGGACCGTGCGATCGGCGACTGGTGGTGGCTGCGCGGCCATGGCTGCAGCAACACCAATCAGCAGGCGGTCTACGCTGACGGGACGGTATATGCGGACGGCGTGGGAAGCCATCATGATGATGTCGGTGTGAGAGCCGCCATGTGGGTGAATGTGCGGTAAAATCAAATGAGTCAAAAGGTATGGTTCTTTTGACTCGTTTGCACAAATTAATTGCCATTTAATGTAGCAATAAGATTGGACAGCCGGGACGGAGACAGGGGCCATCCAGGTGGTCGACTTCAGCGAGTACGTGTCCGAGACCGGCCGAATCTTATGTGGCCGGGCATATCTGCCCGGGCACATTAGATGAGCAGGCTCAGACCGGCGCAGCGGAGACCATCCGGATGACCCCTGCCCCTGGCCGACGTCCGATATTACTACATTAAATGGCAGATGAGTAAAAGAGCGACGTCCCTTTTGACTCACATGTTATCGAGGATTTCCTCTGCAAATTCGTCAATATCTTCCGGCACACCCTGCTTCAGGATGCCGCATTTGGGACAGGAGAGCACCGTGAGACAGAGCTTCTGCTTTTTCAGAAAAGTCTGCTGAAAGCTCCACAGTGTGATGCTGTCCCAGATTTTTTTCGGACTGAGCCATTCGGTTTTGTCCCGCTCCAGGATCATGGCGTGATTCCAGTCGAACCGGCACAGGCTGTAGGTGCCGTCAGAATTGACGCACATTTCATAGAAGACATACGGACAGACCTGCACTTCTCCGGCGGTGCCGCCCAGCAGGCTGACGCTCTCATCATTTTCCACCTGCATGGCATCGTATTTCGGCCAGTAATCTATGGTGTGCTCCACGGAGATGCCGTCCGTCATGTCGCCGAACAGACGGTAGAATTCTTCTTCCTGCCGCGGGGTGAGAATGTCCCCGTTTATCTTGATATTCATCTCGCACTGCTTCCTGTGCTCATAGAAAAAGGAGATATTATCCAGGAACATGCCGAAATCCAGGCTGTACCCGGAGAAATCCTCATATTGCTGTGTGTTGATGCCTTCGACGGAGATATTGATCCGGTCGAGGCCGGCGTCTATGATTTCCAGCGCCCTTTCATGCGACAGCAGGGAGGCGTTGGTGGTTGTGTCCACGCGCAGACAGTGCCCGGAAGCCTTTGCGTACCGCACCATGTCAGCGAAGCGGGGATGCAGGAGCGGCTCGCCTTCCTTGTACAGGCGGATAACACGGACGGGATCCCGGAACTCCCGCAGACTGTCAATGATTCTGGTGTACAGGCCGAAGTCCATCGGGCCGTGGCCGCGGCCCTTTGTCTGCAGCATCAGCTCCCTGTTGCCGGAGGGACAGAACTTGCAGCGGAAATTGCAGGTATCGCAGGGGTCAATGTGCAGGACATACGGCGTGCGGAGCGGCAGGGCATTTTTCAGTTCGATGCGGTCATGGATATCGATCCGGGGGATGGGCTTTGCTTTCATAGTGCCGGGATTCCTGGAAAATCAAAGTATAAAGGTGATTGAGACAGTATACAGAGGAAGTGTGACACAAAGCCGCCGGTTTGTAAAGAGTGAGTCAGAAGAGACTGTTCTTCGTGATTCGTGTTGTATAATTGGAATTGCCATTTAGTGTAGTAAGGACGGACGCCGGAACTGAAGCAGGGGTCATCCGGATGGTCTCCGCT
>CAMODP010000027.1 GCA_946611445.1 uncultured Eubacterium sp. | reverse complement strand
GAGCAATGTTTTCGGAGAAGGAAGGAGACAGGGGTCTGCCCCCTGTCTCCCGCTGCCTCCCCAGACATTACAGACAGATAATCTGGTCTTTCTTTATGCAGACGAATACCCTGTCTCCCGGATTGAAGCTCATGTGACTGCCGTAGATAATATCCGCGTTCAGCTGCAGTCCGTCGAAATCGACGGTATAGCGGATCAGGTTGCCGTGGGAGATGTAGCTGCTGACGGTTCCTTCGGCTGTCAGGACTCCTTCCTGCGGCGCGGCCGGTTCCTTGCTCAGCCGGATTACTTCCGGTCGGATGGCGAGACTTTCATTTGTGAAGTCACATTGAAAGACTTTGCTGAAGGCCGGCACATCCGGAAGGTTGTAGTTGCCGATGAATGTGGCCGCGAATTTTGTCGCGGGGTGTGTGTAGATCTGTTCCGGCGAGCCGGACTGTTCGATTCGGCCGTCATGGAACAGGTGGATCATATCAGACATGACCATGGCTTCGTCCTGGTCATGGGTGACGAAAATGGTCGTGATGCCGAGCTGCTGCTGGATATGCCTGATCTCGATCTGCAGATTTTTGCGCAGCAGGGCATCAATGGCGCTTAAGGGCTCATCCAGGAGGAGAACCTTCGGGGCCGTCACCATGGCCCTTGCCAGCGCGACACGCTGCTGCTGGCCGCCGGAGAGCTGGGCCGGATACTGGGAGATCTTGTCGCTCAGTCCGACAATATCGAGCATCTTTCCGACCTTTTCATCGATCTCCGCTTTGGGCAGCTTTTTCAGCTTCAGCCCGTAGGCTACGTTGTCATGCACGGTCAGGTTCGGGAAGAGGGAGTAAGCCTGGAAGACCATGCCGATGCCCCGGTGCCGCGGCGCGACATCGGTGATATCCTGGCCGTCCAGGTAAATGCGCCCGCTGCTGACCTGTTCCAGCCCGGCCAGGCAGCGCAGGAGCGTGGATTTGCCGCAGCCGGACGGACCGAGCAGCGTGACCAGCTGTCCCTTTTCCACTTCGAGGTTGATGTCCTTCAGGACATGATTCGTGCCGAATTGCTTATTCAGATTTTCAAATGATATGTACGCCATCTTTTTATCTCGTCTCCCTTAATTTCTCATATGCGCTCCTGCTCTGGATCGTGAGAACAACTGCAGTGATGATAAAGGTAATCAGCATGATGACCACAAACACGGCGGACGCCTCCGTGCTGGACCGCTTCATGGCCTGATATAGGAATTTCTGCATGTTGTTGACGTTTGTGCTCGACAGGTTCCGGATGATTACGTAATCTCCGAACAGCAGACTGACTGCCAGCAGGCTGGAGACCGTAATGCCGGACAGGATATTCGGCACGATGATCTTGAAGAATGCCTTCAGCTTGCTCTCGCCCAGCATCTCAGCAGCCTCCAGCAGCATTTTCATGTTTATGGCCCGCATGCCGTTCCTGATGCCGTTGTAAATATGCGGCAGAATAATGATACAGTACGCGCCGATCAGCATCACCATACGGTTTCCGAACACGGAGCCGGACCGGGCATACAGCGCCAGGATCGATACAGACAAGATGACGCCCTGAATCGTATACGGGATCATGCAGAGAATCTGGATATATTTTTCCAGTCCCGGGAAATACACGGTGACCGCAAACAGTGCGAACAGCATGATCACGACGGTGATCACGATCGGAATGACGCAGATGATAACGGTCTGGTACATGGAGGTCAGAAAGCCGGCATCCGTAAATATTTTCGTGTAATTTGCCAGCGTGAAGCCTTTCGGAATGATGCCTGTCCAGTCCGTGAACAGGGAATAAATAATGGTCGCCAGCAGAGGGAGAATGAGCCAGATGATAACGAGCGTCATCACGATTACGGCAGATTTTTTTGATTTTTTTCTCATAACTGTCTACCTGCCCTCCCATTTTGTGGTTTTCCTGGTTATATAGTTGTTCAGCAGGATCACGATGCACAGAATCAGCATCATGACGACTGACAGCGCCGCGCCCAGCTTGGGTTTGGTTTTGATATCACCCACAAAGGAAGCGGAGATATTGATCGGGAGCAGAGAGAAATTGTTCATCAGCAGTGCGTAGGCTGTGGCGTATGCGCACAGAGCGTTCGCGAAGAGGACGCTCAGCGTCGAAAAGATGCTCGGGATCAGGACCGGGATTCCCACATGCGTCCAGAAGTGGGTATTGGTGCCGCCGAGCAGCATGTTTGCCTCATTCCATTCATTCCGGATCCCGTTGAAGGCCGGGATGAGCAGCAGTGTAGACAGCGGAATCTGGAAGTAAATATACATCATCGTCAGGCCGTTGCTTGTATACAGATCAAAATTCTGCAGGAATCCGATGCCGTACTGGCTGGCGATCAGCTTCAGCACGCCCGCGTTGCCCAAGATGATCATATAGGCAAAAGCCAGCGGGACACCGGCAAAATTGGACGTAATATTCAGAATGGTCATGTACAGCCGTTTGTACAGCCCGTGTGAGTCGTAGGCCGCCCGTGCGCCCAGGAAGGCGATAACAATGCCGGCCAGGCTGGAGATCAGCGTGATTTTCAGGCTGTTGGCGATGGCTTTTGTATAACTCAGGGTGGAGAAGATCTTCTTGTAATTGTCAAGAGAGAAGAGCACGGACGGCTCCTTGTCCAGCCGGAAACTGTCAGCAATAAGCATGATCAGCGGAAGAATCTCGTACAGTACCACCAGAATGAGAAAAGGAAGCAGCGCGAGCAGATAGTAGCGCCCGAAGCCTCCCTTTTTTGGTTTTTTTAGCTGGTTTTCATTACGCATGATCAGATTTCCCCCAGTAAAAGAGGGGGCGCCCCCTCCGCGGTACGCGCCCCCCGCACAAATGCTTCCGGTCAGTTCAGCAGCGGGATAATGTTCTCTGCCCACCACTCGGAAATCTCTTCGCATACCTCGGCATAGTGCTCGGCATCGGAAATGCCTACCGCGTCTGCGTAGGTAGCGGGATCAAAGGTGTCGGCGATGATCTCATCCGGGATCGTCACATCTGTTCTGGTCGGGATTGCTCCGGATTTTGCGAGATTGATCTGTCCGTCATCGGAGAAAATGTATTCACGCGCCAGAGCGGCGGCAAACGGGTTGTCGGAGTTTTTGCTGATGACGCTCGCGTAGCCGACGAGGATGGAGCCGTCTGTCGGGATTCCCACGGTCAGGTCATAGTTCGGGGTCTCATCTCTGTATGTAAGGACATTGTAGCTCCAGGACACGCCGCACTCGACTTCGCCTGCCTGGATTCTGGCAAGGAGGATATCGCCGCTGTCGATCCGGCCTGCCTCGGCCATCTCGGTCCAGAACTCATAGGCGGGCTCCAGATTGTCCAGGTCTCCGCCGAACGCGTAGGCAGAAGCAACCACGACACCCTGGCCGGTCGCGCCGCCGACAACGTCGCCGATGGTCAGCTTATAGCTGCCGTTCCGGATATCTTCCCAGCTTGTGGGCATGGGTTCTTCACAGAGGTCATTGTTGTAAATAAAGCTTGTGCAGCCGGTGTAGGCAATCATCCATTTGCCGTCTTCCGCCTTTGCCCAGTCCGGAACGCTGTCCCAGTAGCTGGTCTTGTAGCCCTGGACAAGGTCGTTGTCGATTGCCTGCTGCGTGAATGCCAGTCCCACGTCGCCGATGTCACGCGTGCTGTCGTTCTGGAACATGCTGAGCTCCTCGGCACTGCTCATGTCTTCATCACTGTGTTCGATGCCGTAGGTGTCAGTGAGACCTTTCCAGCTGTCGCCCCAGTTCGCCCAGGAATCAGGCATGCCGACCGATTCGACATGGCCTTCTTCCTGCGCTTTCTCAACAATTTCATCGAGCGTGTAGCTGTTCAGGTCTTCATCCGCGTATGCCATTGCGGCGCCCGACAGGATCATTGTGAAAGTCAATAGGAAAGACACCAGTTTCTTCATACCTTCTTCTCCTTTCATGTGTGGATTGTTCTATCAATATCACAGCAGCAGTATGAGAAATGCGCTGTGTGATATCCTGAAATGAAGAAAACAAGCTTCAGATTCCGCAAAATTCCAATTATTATACAATTATAACATAAAACAGAGAAATTTCCAGATAAAAAACGAATATAGAGCAACAATTTACGCCCTTATGAAATAATGATGCCGCGGCTTGACGCGTTGACTGGCGCATGCTACCATTTTTTTCCGGAGAATTGCAGAAAAGGAAACGAAAAAACACGGGCGCGCAGCGCATCTGCAGCCCGCAGCAGGAGATAAGGCATATATGAAAAAGACGGATAACGGCAGGGACCCGCTGGCGTGGGAGGAAATATCTACAGAGCATATCATTCAGGATGAGTGGATAGATTTCCGGAGGTCATCCTGGAGGTTCCCGGACGGAAGTGAATTTGAACCTTTTTACAGCTACAGCCGCAGGGACTATGTGGTGATCGTTGCCTCTGATACAGAGGGCAACTATCTCTGCGTCAGGCAGTTCCGGCAGGGAATCCGCCAGGTGACGACGGAATTTCCGGCAGGCGGCATCGAGAGAAAGGACGGCCGGGAATACGGCAGTCCGCAGGATCTGCTCTCTGAAAATGCCCTGGAGGCCGCGAAGCGGGAGCTCCTGGAGGAAACCGGATATGAATCAGAGGAATGGACGCATCTGCTGACAGTGCCGTCCAATGCCACCATAGCGGATAATTACGCCTATCTGTTCCGCGCGGAGAACTGCCGCAGGGTCGGAGGCCAGGATCTTGATGAGACGGAATTTCTGAATGTCATTCAGCTTCCCGCGCAGGAAATTGAAAGGCTGATTGCTGAAGGCGGCTTTCAGCAGGCCGTGCATATCACGGCATGGCTGCTGGCGGAGCGGAGCGCTGCGGGGCCGGGTTCCGCTCCGGCTTAAAGCAGCGCGCCATCGATCTCCGCGGCCCATTTTTTTACCCGGCAGGCGGATACTCACTGCAGAGCAGCCTGTACGGCGGCTCATCCTCTTCTATAACAGGAAATCGGCCTGTGGGCGGATTGAACCGGTTGTCGGTATTGTCATCGTTGCACTGGCTGACCTCACCCAGGAGGACATTCCCGCTGCCGGGTTCTACCGTGAAATCGTGATAAAGGAGCTGATGGATGTGAATGCTCTCTCCCGGCTGCAGCCTGATCTGTGTGCCGGCGGGAACAGTGCGGCACAGTCCGTCAGTGCGGACGGTGACGTCCGCGTCATAATCTATCGATTCATCCGGCAGGGAATTGTATACCCGGATCAGGACATTACCGCCGGCCCGGTTAATGATATCTTCCGTCTTGAACCAGTGAAAGTGGTTGGGAGAATACTGCCCTTCCTTCAGGTATAGCAGCTTCTCCGCGTATACCTTGGGATAGGTTTCGGCCATGCGCCTGTTCCCATTGCGCAGCGTGATCAGAGAAAAACCGATTCTGTCGAAATCACCCATTCCGTAATCAGTAATATCCCAGCCCAGCATGCAGTCGCGGATCTCATCATATTCATGGCCCAGATGCTGCCAGTCATCCGGCGTAAAATGGCAGAACGGCGGCAGGGAGATCCCGCTGGATGCGATCATTGTTTCCATTTCTCTCAGAGCGGCATTGACGGCACTTCTTTTCATGACATTCTCCTCCGACAGCGGGCAGCGGCCCGGCATCTGATGTTTCCCGGATAATCTGTTACGCTCCGGTATATCCGGAAGTATCTACCCAGACATGAACCACGACGTCCCGGTCCGGCATTGTAAAGACATACTGGTATTCCCCATTGAAGGAACCGATATCCTGTTCGTCTACCGTGACGCGGATCTCGCCGTCGGCCACGTCGGGAACCTGTACGATGACTTCTTCTCCTGCGCGCGCAGATTCCGGACATTCTACAAATTTTTTTTCGCTGTCTGCGACATGCAGTGTGATCGTGTGCTGATCTGATTCTGAAAAATCCTGTCCGGCAAGCCCGATGTCCAGCCGGTCTTCCTGTATAATCTCTGCCTTTCCCGCCGGATCCCGGTAAACATAGAGCAGTTCATAGGCAGAGCTGCCTTCTTCATATGCTGTGACCCTTGCAAGGAAGCAGAAATTCATTCCGGACACAACCTGCGTGCCCAGCAGAGCAACCGGCTCATATCCCACATCCAGGATGCCGGAGGTCGCTTCCTGAAAGGCATCTCTGGCTTCTTCCGTCAGTTCTGTCTTTTCCGTCATTGTCCACGCGCCCGCAGCCGGAACATCCGACGCGTCAGTCCGGTCCGCTTCTATGCCCGGAACCTTCCGGCTGTCAGCTACTGTGCCTGCGGCACCGGTGTCTGACGCGAACGCAGGAAGAGCAGCGCCGATGACAAGTACCGCGGATAAAATGGCTGTCAGGTGTTTTTTCACTGTGGTCACCTCCTTGAAAAGAAAAAGCTGAAACGTAAGCCGCGGGATTTTTCCCGCAGCAGTTTTATTGTAATATAGATATGCAGAAGAGTCAAAGTGAGTGGAATAAACGGAATAATTGTTTTATACTCGGAATAGGGATATAACATTCCGGATTTTTATTTTTAGAAGACAGGTGATTTTATGATGAGTGACCGACGAATTGATGAACTGATTGATTATGGCATCCGCAGGCAGCTTCTGCGTGAGGACGACAGGGTTTGGGCATACAACCAGATTCTTATGATACTTCAGGCGGACAGCGATGATGCGATCCGGGAACCGGAGGGGAAGGCGGAATCACGCTGTGAATCGGAGGCAGATTCCGACGCGCTCTCCGGCCTGCTGGACAGGCTGTGCGAGGCAGGCCTGAACACAGGAGCCCTCCAGGATGGCGGAGTCGTCAGCAGGGATCTGTTTGACACGAAGCTGATGGGCGTCCTGACACCCCGGCCGTCAGAGGTCCGGACAGAATTTGCGCGGAGATATGCCGTTTCTCCCGAAACCGCCACGGACTGGTTCTATGCCTTCTCCCAGGATACCAACTATATCCGGCGGGACAGGATCCGGCGGGATATGCGGTGGAAGGTATCCACGGAATACGGGGAGCTGGATATCACGATCAATCTCTCCAAACCGGAAAAGGATCCCAGGGCGATCGCTGCGGCAAAGCAGCTGCCGCAGTCCGCATATCCCAGATGCCAGCTGTGTCTGGAAAATGAAGGCTACGCCGGGCGTCTGGACCATCCGGCCAGGGAAAACCACCGGATCATTCCGCTGCAGCTGGACGGGAACCGCTGGTATTTTCAGTATTCTCCCTATGTGTATTATAATGAACACTGCATCGTCTTCAATGCGCAGCACGTACCGATGAAGATCGACGGCGGCACGTTCCGGAGACTGCTGGATTTTGTCGGGCAGTTTCCGCATTATTTCGTGGGCTCAAACGCCGACCTCCCGATCGTGGGCGGATCCATTCTGTCGCACGACCACTTCCAGGGCGGGCACTATACCTTCGCAATGGAAAAGGCGCCCGTGGAGACCCCGCTGGAGCTCCGGGATTTTCCGAATGTGAAGGCGGGCATCGTAAAATGGCCGCTTTCTGTCATACGGCTGTCGTCCGCGGATGCAGAAACGCTGGCACAGGCTGCCGAGAGGATCCTGGACGCATGGCGCGGGTATACGGATGAGGATGCCTTTATCTTTGCCGAGACGGACGGCGTGCCGCACAATACGATCACGCCGATCGCCAGAAGAAGGGGAGAGGCCTTTGAGCTGGACCTGGTTCTCCGCAATAATATCACGACAGAGGAACATCCTCTCGGCGTCTACCATCCGCATGCGGAGCTGCATCACATTAAAAAAGAGAATATCGGCCTCATCGAAGTGATGGGACTTGCCGTGCTGCCGTCCCGGCTGAAGGAAGAAATGAGACAGCTTGCCGGAGTGCTGGCAGCCGGCGGGGATCTGCGGGCGGATGAAAGCATAGCCCATCATGCGGACTGGGCCGAGAGCCTGCGGGAAAAATATGTCTTTGACAGGGGTAATGTCGATGAAATACTGAGACAGGAGATCGGCAGGGTCTTCCTGCAGGTGCTGGAGCACGCCGGCGTATACAGGCGGACACCGGAAGGAAAAGAAGCTTTTCTGAGATTCTGCCGGACGGCGGGACTCTGTCTGCCGGATGAGGGAGCGGAGCCTGTCTCTGCCACCGCACGGCAGGACGCGCCGGGAACAACAGACAGACTGCGGCATCTCCTGGCTGCGGGCGCGCTCGATGAGCGGATCCGGGAAGTATATATGACGGAAGATGTCTCACGGCACCTTGCGCGGGTACAGCGGGTTCTGGATCTGTATGACGCGCAGTTCGGGCAGGAGGCTGCTTCCGGTGACATGGCGCTCTTCAGCGCGCCTGGAAGAACCGAGCTGGGGGGGAATCACACGGATCACCAGAGGGGCTGTGTCCTGGCCGCCAGCGTGAGCCTTGACCTGCTCTCCGCCGCCGCTCCGAACGGGACAGATACGGTGCGGCTTGCATCCGAAGGATACGGGGTTCTGGAAGTGGATCTGTCAGATCTCTCTGTGCATCCGGAGGAGCAGAACCGCACAGAAGCGCTGATCCGCGGCATTGCAGCGGCAGTCAGGGAGAAGGGGTTCCGACCGGGCGGGTTTACGGCTGCCGTAATATCGGATGTACCGGGAGGCTCGGGCCTTTCCTCCTCGGCGGCATTTGAAACGCTCATAGGGGTGATTTTCAACAGACTGTTCTGCCGGGATTCTCTGGACGCGGTTGAAATCGCGAAGGTCGGACAGTATGCGGAAAATGTATACTTCGGCAAACCATGCGGGCTCATGGATCAGATGGCATGCTCCGTGGGCGGCGCAATCGCGATTGATTTCGTGAATCCTGAGATGCCGCAGGTGACGCGCATTCCCTTCTCATTCCGGGACAGCGGCTACCGGCTCTGCATCATTGATACCGGCGCGGACCACGCGGATCTGACAGAGGACTATGCGGCCATTCCGGCAGAGATGAAGCGGGTTGCCCGCGCATTCGGGAAAGAGGTGCTCCGGGAGGTGCCGGAAGAGCAGTTTCTGCGGGAGTTGCAGTCTCTCAGGAAGAGCTGCGGGAGCCGCGCGGTTCTGCGGGCGTCGCATTTCTACAAAGAAAATGCCCGTGTGCGGACCGAGACAGAAGCCCTCCTGAACAATGATTTTCAGGCGTTTCTGCGCGCTTCGGAACAATCCGGCCGGTCATCCTTCATGTATCTGCAGAACGTGTTCAGTCCCCGGTTCCCGGATCAGCAGGCAGTCGCCGTCGCCCTGATGTCTGCGGAACGCATCCTGGGAGGCAGGGGCATCTGCCGTGTGCACGGCGGCGGCTTTGCGGGGACGATCCAGGCATTTGTCCCTGAGGAAATGGCCGAAGAATTCCGCAGGAAAATGGAGGCTGTGCTGGGAGAGGGCTGCTGTATGTTCCTGCAGATCCGTCCGTATGGCGGAATCGTGCTGGCGTAGGATGAAGGGCTGCGGGGACGCAATTTCCTGCCCTTTGAGACAGGGTCTCAGGAGGCAGGGGCATCTGTTCCCGCGCTTTCTGTCTCATCCGTCTTCCCAAGCTTCGCCGCCAGTATCCGCAGAAACAGCGGAAGGCTGCCGGTGACCAGCAGGCACAGGTTATTCCTGGTCCGGAGAAGCCCCTCATAGAGAAGCCGGAGCGGCTCTGTCTCATTGTTTTTGACGCACAGGTAGCCGGCTTCATTGTAGTAGAAGTTTTCATCCATGACCATGATCACATTGTCATATTCCTGGGCGGTCAGATCGTCCATCTGATAGAGGGCGCCGGCAGCCGTTATCTGCACGTATCCCTGTCTGCAGAAATAGGCGACTGCCAGACGGACCTCTTCCGCGTTGTTTGCGAACAGCACACGCACACAGTCATAGCCGGCATTCCCGCCATGTTCCTTCAGGTGAAACAGCGTTTTGAGAAATGAATATACAGGCCGGTTGATCCGGATATTTCCCGAGAAGGCCAGCGCCAGCGTGGCGGATGACAGGATGGCCTTTTCCGCCTCCTCTTCGCAGGCGGCCGGATTCTGCTCATAGAGGAGATGGTGCGTGTCATAGGCGAGCACCAGGGGAATCCCGTATTCCCGTCCCGCCAGCAGAAGGGCGCGCAGCCAGGAAGGATCCAGGCGGTTGGCTTCGTCGATCAGCAGGCAGGAGTATGTCTGTGCTACGGAGACGGGAAAGCGTTCCCGGGCGGACCGGATCGTCACCTTCCGCAGGCGGCTGTCGATAATGCGGTGTCCCTCGCGAAGCGGACCCGCGTGCACGAACAGGACATCATGCTTTTTGGAGAGCTCCATGGCCAGATCAAACAGCAGCAGTGTCTTGCCGGTACCCGCAGGGCCCGTCACGGAGACGGCCGGCGCCGTTTCCGTCTGTAGATGCTCCAGTATGCGCCTGCGGAAATCAAACTGCTGATTGGTCAGGAAATACTTCCGCTGCAGAAATTTTTCCGGTTCTGCCACGGGGGAAATCAGGTAATCGGAGGCCTGGAACAGATGGTCGATACCGTCGCGCATACAGTTCTGCAGGACCGGTCTCGCCAGCGCCGCGGCGACTTCTTCAGCCGTGCATTCCCGCAGATGGTTCCGGTCGTTCATCGCGTAAAAGGTCTGCGTGTCCATCACATAGGTAAAGGACAGGATCGCACGGGAGGTGTGGGAGAGGTAGTAGCGGTTCTGCTCCAGCTGCTTCCGGATCCGCTCTTCTCCGACAGACTCGCTTTTCAGCTCAATATTCAGGATGGTGCCGCCGTCAGCAGAAACCTTCAGAAGATCGAATTCCTTGCCGATGTGCCGGATTGTGTAGGAAAAATAGAAGCCGTCAAAAAGGGACAGGCAGTCCGCAGGCTTTGCCGGCATACCGGGAAGACCCGCGCGGCACCCGTTCTGCAGACAGCTGTCCAGAACGTCTGTCAGTGAGCGCAGGGATGCAGCCTCGTGTTCGCTGATTTTTTTGCTGTCCCTGCGGTCTGAGAGTTCCTCCAGAAGCAGGGACATATCCCCGCATGAGGGAACCCTTGTCAGAAAATGAAGATTTATCGCTTTCATAATACAATATTGTAATCTACTTCCGCAGAGCTGTCATCCTCATTCTGCAATACGCGCGGACTTCCGCTCCGGCAGGCGGTGATGCACACAGGCGGAGGCGCCTTTCTTGCGAACGGCGCGAGGCTGTGATAAGATCGGAGAAGCAAGAAGGCACCGGAAATAACCGGAGCCGGCGGCATGGCCAGTCCGGAGGGACGCAGCACATGGGAACTTGCGGAAGAGAGCTGGGGAAAGAGCGTATGTACCAGATATTTGTTGTCGAAGACGAGCTGCTCATCAGACAGAGCATCCGGAATACCATTGAACAGATGCAGGGGCCGTATTCTTTCTGCGGAGAGGCATCTGACGGGGAGATGGCCCTCTCCATCATGCAGGACCTTATGCCGGATATCCTGGTGACGGATATCCGCATGCCGTTTCTGGACGGCTTTGGCCTGATCCGTCATGCCAAATCCATCATGCCCTGGCTGAAGGTGATCATCATCAGCGGGTACGGGGATTTCGAGTATGCCAGAAAGGCGATCACGCTGGGCGTGGACCAGTACCTGCTGAAACCGGTGCGCTCCGCCGAACTGATCAGGGTGATCCATGAGACGGCAGAACAGATTGAAAAGGAAAAGGCAGACAAGGCCCTGCCTGTCGGATTTGATGAGACGGAGGTGCAGGATGCCCTCCTGAAGCATTTTATGCAGCAGCTTCTCTACGGGGGAGTGGAGACCGATGTGCTGCTCGGGCAGGCCGGGATGCTGAAGCTGGATATTATCCGGCCGTTTTACCTGGTGTGCGTGTGTCAGTTCGAGACCGGCGCGCAGGATCACGGCCGTCTGGCCAGTATTGTCCGGAATGTCCTGCGCGGCAGCGAACAGGTCCTGTATTATTTCAATGCGGCGGACCAGCTGACGCTCGTTCTGTTCGAGAACAGCGAAGAGGAGCTGGATGAACAGGCATACCGGATCCTGCAGATCCTGAAGCATGAGGTGCAGGACGTGAGCCCTGTGGTCACAGCCGTGGTAGGCGAACAGGTACAGCGGATCGGGTCTATTTCCCGCAGCCATAAGATGGCGGTGGATCTTCTGAAGCATGTGAGCGCCATCTCCGCCGGACAGATTGTGCATATGGGCGATACGGGACAGCTGACAGCCGATGCCGTCCGGTTCAGCGGACCTCTCAGACAGGAGTTCCTGCAGAAGCTGACCGCGGCATCCGTCTCAGACGTCCCGGCCCTGCTGGATGAGATGCTGACCGGGGAAGACAGCGAACAGTACCAGAGCAGGCTGATGCGCTATTACACACTGGTTTTTCTCATGAAGAGCGCCGTGCAGAGCATTGCGGCGGGCAGAAAGGACGGCAGTGAAAAAGACGCAGCCGATGAGCTCAGCGAAAAATACGATGTCTTCACGGCTTCCATCCGGTACGAGACGTTCCGTGAAACTGCCGGAGAGCTCCTCCGGATGATCGTGGATTCCCGGCAGATCAGAACGGCGTCGGATAAATACAGCCATGTGATCGCGCTGGCGGAAAGCTATGCGGAGAAGAATTTCTGCGATCCGAATATATCCCTGATCAGCGTGGCGCGGCATGTGGGAATGAGCGCGGCGCATTTCAGCACCGTTTTTTCCCAGCATGAGGGCCGGACCTTTATCAGCTATCTGACCTCGCTCCGGATGGAGAAAGCGAAAGAACTTCTCACGTCCACAAACGCACGGCTGGCGGATATAGCCCTGGAGATCGGGTACAACGAGCCGAATTATTTCAGCCATGTCTTCCGGAAAACCGTGGGGATCACGCCGAAGGAATACCGCAATGCGGGCAGGCCCGGATGAACCGTCAGTAGCCCCGTCCCTCGATCACGGATTCCAGCAGATTGGAGGAATCAAAGGAGACCTCCTCCACATAGGTGTATTTCAGCGGCGTTTCCCCCTTCTCCAGCTGTTCGATGATTTTTCTGACCCGGGGACCGTGAAGGGGGTTGCACTCCACGTCATAATTGATCTTTCCGTCCAGGATCAGCCTAAGGGCTTTGCTGCTTGCGTCGAAGGAGAGAATGGTGACGTCCTTTCCCGGTTCTATGCCGGCGGACTCCAGCGCTTCTATGGCGCCGTAGGTCATATTGTCGTTTTCTGAATAGAGAACATTAAAGCTCGGTTCCTGGGACAGCAGTTTTTCTGTCATTTCCTGGCCCTTCGCCTGCGTGAAATCCCCGGATTCCCGAAATACCAGCTTCCAGTTGTCATGGGCCCCGATGCCGGCATCCAGACCGCTGGTCCTGCCGATCTGGGCAGATGAGCCTATGCTGCCCTGCAGATGCGCGATGCGCAGTTCCTTGCCCTCCTGATGGTCTTCCAGCCACTGTACTGCCTTGTCTCCCTCACTTCGAAAATCAGAACCGACCCAGCAGGTGAACAGGTCCGGGTCCCCTGTCTCAATCATCCTGTCGACGATGATTACGGGGATGCCGGCCTTCCTGGCTTCTGTCAGGACGGTATCCCAGCCGGTTTCCCTTGTGGGGGCCAGCACAATATAGTCTACACCCTGGTTGATAAAGTTGCGGATCGCCGTGATCTGCTTTTCCTGTTTCTGCTGGGCGTCGTCCAGAATCAGCCGGTATCCGTTCTCCGCCGACAGAGCGTCGAGCATGCTCTGGGTATTGGCATTTCTCCAGTCGCTTTCGGCGCCGACCTGTGAAAAGCCGACGACGACCAGGTCCGCATTGTCTTCTTCTGCCGGCAGACCGGGCTGTGAGGAGCAGCCGCCCAGAAGCAGTCCTGCCAGGAGCAGGGACAGGAGTGTATTTTTTCCCCGTTTTTTCATAGCTGATGCCTTTCTGCCATATCCCGGCCCGGTATGCCGGCAATGCCTTCCGAGGGCAGCCGTATGGTCACTTCCGTCCCCATGCCGGGACTGCTCTCAAAATGCAGCCCGTATTCTTCTCCGCAGTACAGCCGGATCCGCCGGGAAACATTTTTGAGGCCAAGGCCTCCCCGGCTCTCGGAAGAAAGGCCTTCCTGCAGCTCGCGGAGCTTCTGCGGATCCATGCCCGCCCCGTTGTCTCTTACCTTCAGCAGCAGAGACGTTCCGTTCTGTTTTCCCGCAATGCTGATGGTGCCCCTGCCTCTCCGGTTTTTGATGCCGTGATACAGAGCGTTTTCGATAAGCGGCTGGAGAATCAGCTTTGGCACCATGCAGTTCATCAGTTCTTCCGGGACGTCTATCTCATAATCCAGGATGTCGCTGTACCGGATCTGCTGGATCTCCAGGTAGCTGGTAGCCTGGGCGAGTTCAGAACGCAGCGGGATGATGTCCTGCCCGTTGCTCAGGGAGTTGCGGAAGAAGGTAGACAGGCTGGTAACCATGTCCACCACCTCTTCTTCCCGCCCGGATTCCGCCAGGATTGCGATGGAGTCCAGGGTGTTGTACAGAAAATGCGGATTGATCTGCGCCTGCAGAAGCTCCAGCTCCGCCCTGTGAAGGGACTGCTGGTCTTCGATCTGCTTTTCCAGAAGCGCGTGGATGCGCTCGGCCATTTTATCGAAGGCCTGGTCCAGGTTCTGCAGCTCCGTGATTTTTGTCTGCACAGGGACGCCGGTGTACTCATCGGCGCCGAAGCGCTCCGCCTTGTCAGACAGATCCCG
>CAMODP010000026.1 GCA_946611445.1 uncultured Eubacterium sp. | reverse complement strand
CCTGACGCTGAACGGAAAGCCATATTTTTTCCATGGGATCCTTGACCAGGGGTACTGGCCGGGAAGTCTGATGACGCCGCCGTCTGATGAGGCGCTGGTCTGGGATATCACGCAGGCAAAGCGGCTGGGATTCAATACGATCCGGAAGCATGAGAAGATCGAATGCGCCAGATGGTATTATCACTGCGACCGACTGGGCATGGCGGTGTGGCAGGATATGCCGCACGGAGGCGAGCGGGTCAATGCGCTGCTGCAGACATATCTGCCGACGGTGGCCCCCTTCCTGTGGAACAGGACGGAAGACAGGCATTACCGGCTGTTCGGAAGGAAGGATGTCAGGGAACGGAAACGCTTCGAGAGAGACCTGCTCGGGATGATCCGGCAGCTGCGGGTCTTTCCCTGCATCGCGCTGTGGGGGATATTCAACGAGGGCTGGGGACAGTTTGACGCACTGCGGCTTGCAGGGATGGTAAAAAAAGAAGATCCCGGCAGGCTGGTCGAACACGCAAGCGGCTGGTTTGACCAGGGCGGCGGCGATATCGTCAGCGAACACAATTATTTCCGCAGGCTCCGGGTGAAACAGGATGCCGCCTCCGGCGGCAGACCGTATGTACTCTCTGAATACGGCGGATATACCTGCAGAATTCCGGGGCACGTGATGTACCGCAGCAGCTATGGCTATCATGACTATTCTCCGGAAGAACTGCCCGGGGCGTTTGCCCGGCTGATGAAGGAAATAGAAGAGCTGAAAAAGGAAGGGCTGGCAGGCGCCGTCTATACGCAGCTCTCAGATATTGAGGAAGAGACGAACGGATTGATGACGTATGACCGGCGGGTGTGCAAGCTGGATGTCTGAAATGCAGAAAGGAGAAAATATGCAGAGGAAAAAACTGGAGCCGGCAGAGTGCGCAAACAGCATCGCGCAGGCATTGAAAAAAGGAGTCTTTCTGACGACAAAGGCGGGTGATAAAGTCAACAGCATGGTTATCGGCTGGGGGCACACGGGCAGAATCTGGAACCGGCAGGTTTTTGTGGTTTATGTGCGTAAGAGCAGATTTACCAGAGAACTGCTGGATCAGAATCCGGAATTTACCGTCAATATCCCGGTCAACGGGTACAGCAGGGAGGCATATGCCATCTGCGGCTCAAAAAGCGGCAGGGATATGGACAAGATTCATGAGGCCGGGCTGACGCTGGCCGATCCGGAGGTGATCTCCGTACCGGCAATAAAGGAGTTCCCGCTGACACTGGAGTGCCGTGTTCTCTACCGGCAGGAGCAGGACGCGTCCCGGCTTCCGGAAGAGATACAGGGTCAGTTTTATGCGGCCGAGCCGGATGACCACATCGCTTATTTTGGCGAGATTGTGTCGGCATATCTGATCGAAGAATAACAGCCGGAGAGGGTGATAGCTGCATGGAAAACGTTAAGATCATTGCGTTAAAAGAATCGATTCTGGAGGATAATGACCTGGACGCGCAGAATCTGCGGGAAGAGCTGCGGGCGAGGGGCACATGTCTGATCAACTTGATGGCCGGGCCCGGGAGCGGGAAAACGACGACGCTGCTTTCTCTCATTCCCCATTTTCGGGATAAGATCCGCTGGGGCGTGATGGAGGCGGATATTGATTCCGACGTGGACGCGAAAACCATGCTTGCCGCCGGCATTCCGTCTGTACAGCT
The DNA here is from genome assembly GCA_946611445.1 of uncultured Eubacterium sp. Lineage (GTDB taxonomy): Bacteria > Bacillota > Clostridia > Lachnospirales > Lachnospiraceae > Bilifractor. Next base: position 12,984 of record CAMODP010000026.1, on the reverse strand, counting down.
GCACACAGGCGGCATGTGCCACCTGGACGCGGACATGACACGCCAGGGCATACGGGCGCTCGGAGATGAAGACCTGGACCTGATTTTCCTGGAGAACATCGGCAATCTTGTCTGCCCGGCAGAATTTGACACCGGCGCGGCAGTCAACATGACTGTCCTCAGTGTGCCGGAGGGAGATGACAAGCCGGTCAAGTATCCGCTGATGTATGAAAAGAGCGATATCCTGGTCATCAACAAGATCGATACGCTCCCTGTCTTTGACTTTGACAGAGACAGGGTTGAGAAATATGCCCGCATGCGTAATCCGGATGTCCGCATTTTCTATATTTCGGCAAAAAACGGCGAGGGCGTCGCGGAACTGGCAGCGTACCTGCTGCAGCTGGCAGGCTCCGTGACGGGTAAATCCCGCTGACTCATGTACAGAGAATGGAGCATACAATGGGAGAAGTAAAGGTTATCAGGGTCGAAGAGAGCATACTTGCCGATAATGACAGGACGGCGGATGCCATACGGGAGCAGATGCGCCGGCAGAAGACCTTTTTCCTGAATGTCATGTCCGGTCCGGGCAGCGGCAAGACGACGACGCTGATCACGCTGATCAACAGGCTGAAGGACAGCATGCGCATCGGCGTGATGGACGTGGATATTGAATCGACAGAGGACGCGCAGAGGGTGGCTGACCGGACGGGCGTCCCTGCTCTGCAGATTCATAACGGCGGTCTGTGCCATATTGATGCCGATATGGTAAGCCGCACGCTGGCGGCGTACGACACAAAAGCGTTTGACCTGCTGATTCTGGAGAATATCGGGAATCTGGTCTGCCCTGCCGAATTTGACACCGGCGCTCACAGGAACATCATGATCCTGAGCGTTCCGGAGGGCGATGATAAGCCTCTGAAATACCCGCTGATGTTCCAGGTATGTGATGCCGTGCTGATCAACAAGACAGACACGCTTCCGTATTTTGATTTTGATATGCAGCTTGCAAAGGAAAGAATCCGCGCGCTGAATCCCCGCGCGGAAATCTTCCCCGTCAGTGCCCGGACCGGTGAAGGGTTTGAAGCGCTGATACAGTGGCTGGAGCAGTCAATGCAGGCAATCTGAGAAGTCACAGTCTTGACAGCAGGTACAGGAATTCTTCCCTGTAATCGTCATCGGCGATTCGCTTCAGCCGGTCTCTGACAGTATCGTAAGAGGAGGTTCCCGCGTACGGGGAATCTTTCAGGAGCATCGCCGTCTGGGCGACACCGGCAGCCCATGACATGTTCTCTGACATCTCTTCTCTGACATTGGTGTTATCGACGGGGTATTCGCGGAGCATGGAGGTATCACCATCCGGCTCTTTCCAGCGGATCTTGACCGTGAGCCATTCGTCGGAGCTGCCGGAGGCTTCCGCGTCGGATCTGATCCCGGATGCGGCAGAGGTTCCGCTTTCGGCAACCTGGTCTGCAGCTGCTCTGGCATCCTCTTCTTCAGCAGATACTGTTCCGGTATTCAGGCTATGATCGTACCGTGACTCCACCTCCGGGATCGGATACTCCGAATCGGCAGGTATGATTTCGTAGAGAGCTGTGACCTGGTGGCCGGCGCCGATCTCGCCGCCGTCTTTGGTGTCGTCACTGAAATCTTCCGCAGCCATCGTGCGGTTTTCATACCCGATCAGGCGGTAGCCTTTTACCATGGCGGGATTGAATTCGACCTGCAGCTTGACATCTTTTGCTACTGCAAAGAGCGTTCCGCCCGCCTCTTCGACGAGGACTTTTCTGGCTTCGGCGATGTTGTCGATGTAGTAGTAGTTTCCGTTTCCGCTGTCCGCGATGGCTTCCATTTTGTTGTCTTTGTAATTTCCCATGCCGTATCCGAGAACGGAGAGGAAGATGCCGCCGGATGTCTTTTTCTTTATATATCTGGTCAGGTCTCCTTCTGAGGTGATGCCGACATTGAAGTCGCCGTCTGTGGCAAGGATGACGCGGTTGTTGCCGCCCTCGGCATAGTACTTTTCAGCTGTCTCGTATGCCATCTCAAGAGCGTGCTGTCCGTCTGTCGCGCCGCCCGCCTCCAGACTTTCCAGCGCCGACATGATCTCTGCCTTCTCATCTCCGGGCACTCCTTCACAGATGATCTCCTCACCGTCCGCATAGGTGATAAGAGTCACCCTGTCTTTTTCCGTCAGGTTTTCCACGAGGGTCATGAATGACCTTTTGACGAGCGGAAGCTTGTTGTGATCGGACATGGAACCGGAGACGTCGATCAGGAAAACCAGGTTTGAGACAGGCATCTCCCGGCTATCCGGCTTCCTTGCCTGCAGGCCGATAAGCAGGAGATCCGCGTCCGGATTCCAGGAACAGGGCGCCAGCTCCGTCGTCACGCCGAAGGGATCATCATTCTCCGGATCTGCGTAGTTGTAGTGAAAATAGTTGATCATTTCTTCTGCGCGGACGGCATCCGGCGTGACCGTATCGCCCTGCAGGATCATTCTGCGCACATTGGCGTAGGATGCAGTGTCCACATCCGCCGCAAAAGTCGAGAAAGGCGCGGTCTTTACTGCGCGGAATATATTCTCTGCCGTGTAGGCGTATTCTTCAGTGTTCCAGTCCGGCTCATCATATTCGACCATTTTTCCATATCCGGCCTCCGATGCCTGGTCAGAGTACGGTGCCCAGGTCTCCCCCGTTTCCATATACCCGGTCTCATACATATCTTCTGTCACGGCAGAGGAAGGCGCATATGCTATGTTTTGCCTGCTCTCTGATATCAGACCGGATGAGGAACCGGTTGGCGCAGGGACAGAGCTTCCTGTGTCTGACGGGGACATTTCGGCCTGGCGGATGGCGCAGCCCGCAGCTGTGGTCAGGATAAGAACTGCGCTTATTAATGCTGTGGCGGTTTTGATTCTCATGGTTTTCCTCCTTGCAGACGAATTTGCTTTTACACCTGTATTCCCGCAGAAAAAAGAAGGAGGTTTCATTTTTTTTCAAAAAATGTTCTGAGACGGGTAAAATGTGCGCACTTATCTGCCGGAGGCTGTATAATATGAATATGATTACAGCGCCAAAAGTACTGAACCCACGCAAGCTACAATCCGTAAGCTACTTTAGGCGACCAAATCAAAATATATCGGAGTGAAACCTTCGCGTGTGTTTTGCGGGAAGATATATAGGGGAAGAGCACAGATGGAAGACAGCGCGATTGTTGCCCTGTACTGGGAACGAAATGAGTCCGCCATAAAAGAGACATCGGACAAATACGAGCGCTACCTGACCAGGATCGCCTGGAATATTCTGGCCGACAGGGAGGATGCGGAAGAGAGCGTGAATGATACCTATCTTCACGCCTGGAACGCCATGCCTCCGCACAGGCCGGCTGCGCTTTCTGCATTTCTCGGGAGGATTACAAGACACCTCTCGATCGACATATACCGGAAGCGGCGCAGCGCGAAACGCGGCGGATCGGAGTACGCCCTGTCCCTTGATGAGCTGGCAGACTGCGTGCCGGGCGAAGGAAGTCCGGAGGACGCGTTTGCCGCGGAAGAGCTCGCGGATCATATAAACCGATTTCTGCGGGGCCTTGCGCCTGAGACCAGGAAGCTGTTCATCTGCAGATATTATTACTTTGATCCTGTCGCTTCCGCCGCGGCAGCACTGGGAATGACGGAGGGCAAGGCAAAGACCCTGCTGTTCCGCACACGGCTGAAACTGAAGGAATACCTCGAAAAGGAGGGATATGTCCTGTGAAGAGAGAAGACATCCTGGACGCACTCGAATATATAGACGAAGACCTTATCCGGGAGGCGGATCACCTCAGGGGCGAGGATAAACCTGCCGCAGATACGGATAAGATCATTCGTCATCGGAGAAAACCGATACCTGCGGCAAGGTGGGGATCGCTTGCCGCGGGTTTTGCTGTGCTTTTCATTGCTTTAGCCGGCCTTGCCGGGATTCTGGGTGTCCGGACCGGAAACCACTCCGCCGGGCAGAACATGGAAACCACCGAAGCGACGGCGGAAGAAATGAAGGCGGAGGCTGCGGAGCCAACAGAAGCAAATCCGGAAGATGCGGAAGCGAAAGAAATGAATCCGGAGACGGCGGAACCACAGGAAATGCTCTCTGCAGCAGCCGGGAAGGATGCCGCGGAAGGACCTGCAATGCAGGAATTCGCCGCAGAAGAAGACACTGCAGGAGAGACATTCAGTGAGATTGAAAATACGGGAAAGACGGAGAATATGGCAGCTGCTGCCGATGCAGCTGAAGAATCTGTGGAAATCCGTGTAGTTTCAGACGCCGGGGAAGTCGTTTTTGCTCTGAATGATACATCTGCGGCAAGATCACTTGCAGGTCAGCTTCCTCTGCGCGCGGAAACCGAACTGTACGGCGAGAATGAGATCGTATTTCATCCGGAAAAACCTCTGGATACAGAGAACAGCACGGAAGGCGGCGGAACCGCGGGATATCTGGGATATTTTGCGCCGTGGGACAATATCGTCATGTACTATGGCGATTTTGAAGAATACCCCGGACTCTATATCCTGGGAGAGGCAGTGTCCGGGGCAGAGTATATAAAAGATATCAGAGGTGAAATACTCGTGGAAAGCTGCGGATGAGCCAAAGAGACGGCTCATTCTCCGGCTGCCTGGGCGTAAAGCCCTGCGAGCATTTCCGGTGTGACGGAACCTTTCTGGTTGTAAATGACTGTGCCGTTTCTGTCCAGCACGATGGTCTGCGGCAGGGTTGATGAACCGTCGACGATGCCCCAGATTGCATCATCGTCTGTGTCGGTGGCGAAGGGGATGGTCCATCCCTTACTTTCCACAAACGCGGCAGGATCGTCGGTAACGATGGAGGAGTGAACGGCGAGCATGGCGATGTCGCCCTCATGTTCCTGATACAGTGCCTCAAAGTGCGGCAGCTCCTGCACGCACGGGGTGCAGTAGGTCGCCCAGAGATTGATGAAGACTACCTTGCCGCGCGTATCCGCCAGAGAAAACTCTGAGCCGTCGAAGCAAGTGACCGTGAAGTCCTCCAGCTGCATGCCGACTTCGGAGCCGACAGCCGTTGCGGCCTGTTCGGCCAGTTTATTATCCCCGGCCTGCACAGCATGGTCTGTCTGTCCGTCTTCAGCAGCCGGTACATTCTGCGTGTCCTGTTTAGCTGATGTGACTTGAATGGACTCTGCAGTTGGCGTTGGCGTGGTCTGGGAGATTTGCCCGCCTGACACAGCCTGGGCGGTCTGCTCAGCTTTTTCCGGTTTTGCTTTTGTTTCCGCGCGGACGGCCGGATCAAGGAAGTTGAACCATACGAGCGCCGCGCACAGCACACAGAGTGCGGCGCCCCAGGCGATCCTTCCTTTCTTTCTGCGGCTGCCGGCTTCTTCCCCGTTCAGGGCGCGCGCCGGAGGCTTGAGCACCGCGCTGCCGGCCTTAAAGGAGATGGCTGCCTGCGGGCAGCTGTCTACGCAGCTGGCACAGTGAATACATTCATGGTCGCCGACATGGCGGATGTCCATGCCGCAGTTCCGCACGCAGGCGCCGCAGTTGTTGCAGCGGTTTTCATCCACCCGCACGCCCACAAGGGAGAATCGGTTGAAGAGCCCGTAGATCGCGCCCAGCGGGCAGAGAAAGCGGCAGAAGCTGCGATAGCAGAACACACAGGCGAGGCCGATGATCAGCATGATCGTGAACTTTCTCGTAAAGAGAATGCCCAGCATGCTGAACAGGTCAGCATTGCCGGGGTTGGAAAGCAGACCTATGGCACCTTCCAGGGTCCCGGCGGGACAGATGTATTTGCAGAATCCGGGCACGGGGATGTCATGCTGCAGTCCGTACCACAGAGGAATCGCCGCGACAAATACGGCGAGCACGATATACTTCAGCCAGGAGAGCGCCCGTGTCAGCGGACTTTTTCTGATTTTGAAGGTCGGGACTTTATGCAGCAGCTCCTGGATCAGCCCCAGAGGACAGAGCCAGCCGCATATTGTCCGTCCGAGAATGACGCCGAACAGCAGAATAATGCCCATTACGTACCAGCCTGCGCGGTGTCCCGTGGAGGCCAGCGCGTTCTGGATGGAGCCCAGCGGGCAGGCGCCGACGGCGCCCGGGCAGGAATAGCAGTTAAAACCAGGCACACAGGCATATTTAGCCTTGCCCTGATAGATTTCGCCTTCTATAAAGCCTTTCAGATGCGCGTTGTGCAGCAGCGCACTGTACAGCTGGATGAGTCTTCTGGTCGACGGACGCATTGTCTGCCGCCATGTCATTTTTACATTATCCAAGGCCTACACACTCCGTACAGATTTTTATTGCTTTGCCATAAACATCCTTTGCGCTGCCGTTGGACACACCCGCGGCAATCAGAACAACCGACAGAATCAGCAGCGCCGTGCGCAGTGCCCGGAAGCTGCCGCGGGTCTTTTTGTCCGCTTTCTCCGGCTCCGGCATGCTGCCGGCTTCTTTTTCCAGCCGGATCTGCTCTTTGGCAAAATCGATTTCCCGCTGCATGCTCTTCTCCTGCAGCGCCGCGGAGATCATCAGCGCGGCTATGCCGAGCGCGGCCCACGGAAGCACGTGCCCGGCCAGAGCGTAGAATACGGGCTCCAGATCCCCGTCAGGGAAATGATTCCCGTTTGTGATGTAGAGCAGAATCGGAACCATGCAGAGCGCAAAGAGCACCCAGCCGCCATACTGCAGTTTCTTCTGCAGGGTTTGTTCCCGCTCCATGCCGGCGCTTCTTGCCTCAGCGCGGGCTACAGTCAGGTCCCGCAGGGTCCGGGTATCCTTCACAGGGGCGTCCCTCTTTTCATCCCGGATTCCCGCAAACAGGCCGGCGCAGGTCAGAACCAGACTGACCGCAAGCAGCGGCAGCACCGGCCGGAGCACGTCAGCTGCCTTTGCGCGGGTGAAAATCCAGCTCAGAGGGTCGGCAGCCTTCAGAACCAGCCCCTCCCGGTATATTCCGATCACCGCCGCGGCGAGCATTACCGTAAGTACGACACAGAGAACAGACTCTGCGGCTAACATCAGCTTTTTCCCGTTCACTCCGGTTCCTTCCTTTCTTTTCCTCTGAAATCTGAACTGTGCCGAGTCTGATCCCGCCCCGGGGCAGGCAGACCTGCAGTCAGACAGTACAATAACAGTATACTCTTCGGAAGGCATATTGTTAATTCTTTCCCCGGTCTCTTGTATTCATTGCCTGCCGCCATCATAGATGTTAGAATTGATCACGTTAAGGAAAAGTTAAGGTTCTTCGATTTCTCCGTAAAGGTTCGGATGCTATGCTCAGCACAGCAGTTGAGACAGGGTACTCTATATACAGCACGGAGGTAATCGATATGTGGACAAGAAAAGAACTGAAACAGAGGGGCATGCATTGTTTTCGCCTTAATTACTGGAAAACGGTGTTCATCGCGCTGATCGCGTCGGTTCTGGTCGCAGGGTTCGAAAACGCCGCGGCGGCCGGCGGCGGCCTGACTTTCAATTTCACCCCCGGCAGCAGTCAGGTGCAGGAGAACTGGCCGGATGAGGCGGGCATTGAACCGGAAGCAAATGATATTGTGCCGGAAGCCTTTTCTGCGGATCCGGATTCCCCGCAGGAGAGTATGGATGAGCTGCCGGAGGAAATAAGCGGTTTTATGAATGAGGACAGTGGTCCGGATACAGCAGTGTTAATCATGATAGCTGCAGCCGCCCTGATCGTTTTTCTGGTTATTCTGGCAGTCGCTATCCTGATCTGTGTTTTTCTGGTCTATCCGCTGGAAGTCGGAACAAAGAGGTATTTTGTGACAAATCTGCATATGCCTGCAGAGGTAAAAGAGGTTGCATTCGGATATGATCACGGGTATAAAAATATAGTGAAGACTCTGTTTTTCAGGGACTTGTATACCTTCCTCTGGTGCCTGCTTTTCATCGTCCCGGGAATTATCAAGTCTTATGAATACCGCATGATCCCGTATATCCTTGCCGAGCATCCGGAAACACCCGTGAAGGAGGCTTTTGCGCAGAGCAGGGCGCTGATGCAGGGAAACAAATGGAGAGCCTTTATCCTGGACCTTTCCTTTATCGGATGGGATATCCTCTCTCTGCTTACTCTGGGACTGCTGGACATTTTCTACGTAGCGCCGTACCGCAGCATGACGAATGCAGCCCTGTATGAGGCGCTCGTATACGGAAACAGACAAGAGGAAACAACGGTATGGACAGAATCCTGATCGCAGATGACGAGCCGGAGATCCGTTCTCTCCTGAGACTGTACCTGGAAAATGAAGGGTACGAGGTCATCGAGGCAGACAATGGAACAGACGCGCTGCGCATGCTGGCAGGCGGAGAGATTTCTCTCTGCCTGCTTGACATTATGATGCCCGGGATGGACGGATTCCATGTGCTGAAAAAGCTGCGGGAGACCAGTGACATCCCGGTCATCATTATTTCCGCGAAAGACGCTGACCCGGAAAAAATCCTCGGACTGGACCTTGGGGCGGATGACTATATGGTCAAGCCGTTCAGTCCGCTGGAGGCCGTTGCCCGCGTCCGGACAAACCTCCGGCGCTATGAAAAGATCCGGGCCGTGTCAGGCGCGGCGCAGAAGGAGAATGCGATTCTCTCACACCGGGATCTGCAGCTGGATCTGGATGCCTGTATTCTTTACAAAAATGATGAAAAGATCGAACTCACACCTGTGGAATTCCGCATGATGCAGCTGTTTATGAGGCATCCGGGAAAAGTGTTTACCAAACAGCAGATCTACGAGAATGCCTGGGGTGAGGAATATATCGCGTCCGACAATACAATCATGGTCTGCATCAGCAAGCTGCGGGCCAAGCTGGATGAAGATCCCTCCAGATACATTCGCACGATCCGCGGACTGGGCTATCGGATGGAGAACGGGTAATGGAGAGACTGAAATCATTTCTCATCACAAGACTCCTGCTGCTTCTGGCTGCCGTGATGGCGGCTGAGAGCGTGTCGCGGCTTCTCGTTCAGCGCTTCCTGCTGCCGTATGCTGCTTTACGCGTGCAGTATGCGGGAGAAACGGATATGCACAGTTTTTTCTCTGTGCTCCGTGTCATGCAGGAACTGGGCGCCGCTTCCGGCGCGGCCGGACCGTGGGCCAGGCTGACCGTTTTCTTTCTGCTTCTTGTCTCTGTAATCCTGTTTATTTTGCCGGTCGCTCTCGGTGTCCTGTGGTATGCCGGACATGTCGTCAGCCGTCTGGATATTCTGGACCGGCAGCGCGAAAAAGAGCGGGCGGAAGCGGATGCGCAGCGGAATCTTCTTTTTTCTGATTTTGCCCATGACCTCCGCACGCCGATTATGACCATTTCCGGGTATGCAGGCGCGCTGGCCGACGGGGTGGTGAAGGATGAGAGCCAGAGACAGGCGTATCTGGAAACGATCCGGAGCAAATCAGAACAGATGGCCGGGCTGATCAGCCTGCTTTTTGACTACACAAAGCTGGGCAGCGTCAATTATCATCTGCAGAAGGAACAGACAGATCTCAATGAACTCCTGCGGGAGTGCGTGGGAGAAGACTACACAGATATAGAACAGGCAGGCATGGAGTTCCTGGCGGAGATTCCGGATGCTCCTTTCTGTGTACAGGCGGACCGTGTGCAGACAGCAAGGATATTTCACAATCTGATCGTCAACATGATCCGGCACAATCCGCCGGGCACCAGTGCCGCGGTCAGCGTGAAACGCCTGGCCGGCATGGAGCTGATCGCCTTTGCCGATACCGGCGTGCGTATTGAGAAAAGTGCCGATGAGCTGTTCATGCCGTTTGTGAAAGACGATGCCGCCAGGAGCGGCACATCAGGCAGCGGTCTCGGCCTGTCCATTGTAAAAAAGATCACGGATATGCATGGATGGGAGATCGGACTGGAGCAGCCATTTGGCAGATACACGAAAGCTTTTATTCTGCGTGTGCCTGAGAGATAAGTCAAAAAGGAGAAGAGAGGCATGTTATTAGGCATTCTTTGTGTTATAGCCGCGGCGCTGGTTCTGGGCGATTTCATTTACAGATATCTGGAAACGACACAGATCCTGAAACGCGGGAAACTGCAGCATCCGGAAAAGGCCAGGCCGGACGCTGTCATCACCGGCCGTGAACCGAAGGTGGCAGGCGCGAAACGCACCAGACATTATATATATGTCGTTACTTTTTCTGACGGGACCGTGTATCAGGATGTCTGCGGCGTCAGAGATCCGCGGCTGGGAAGGCACGGCATGCGCTTTGACGAGGCGCGCGCGGAGGAGATCGTTCAGAAAGCGGCTGAGGCACACAGAGCGGCGGCGGAAGGCAGCAGGCAGCCCTGAGCGGGAATGCCGTCAGACAGGAGCCGGGAGAGCTTTCACATTCGCTCTTCAAATCCATCCGGTTCTGTGGTATGATTGCCTGTAAGCGACTCCTCCGATACGGTGAGGAAGGACGGAAAATGAGGACAGAGAGGTTGATGAGATGAAGATATTGTTTAATGACGGACATGCAGGCGAATGTGAGAAGGAGATGGAGCTCGAGGTCATGCGGCACTCGGCGGCCCATATCATGGCCCAGGCAGTCAAACGCCTGTATCCGGACGCGCATTTCGGATATGGACCGGCAACGGAAAACGGCTTCCATTATGACATTGATATGGGAGACCGCACCGTGAGCGAGGAGGATCTTCCTGCCATAGAGGAAGAGATGCGCAGGATCGTAAAGGAAAACCTGCCCTTTAAGGTATACGCGCTGCCCCGTGAAGAGGCTGTGCAGCTGATGAAGGACCGCGGTGAGAACTACAAGGCCGAGCACATCAGCGACCTTCCGGAGGACGCGGTGATCACCTTCTATCAGCAGGGCGAGTACATTGATATGTGCAGAGGCCCGCACCTGACGTATACAAAAGCGCTGAAGGCCTTCCACCTGACTTCTGTGTCCGGCGCATACTGGAAGAACAACAGTGAGAACAAAATGCTGACCCGCCTGAACGGCGTGGCCTTCGCCACGAAAGAAGAGCTGGCCGATTATGAGAAGCGGATGGCAGAGGCAAAGGCCAGAGACCACCGCCGCATCGGCAAGGACATGAAGCTCTTTATGACTGACGATCTGATCGGCAAGGGCCTGCCGATGTTTCTTCCGAAGGGCTATGTCATCTGGCAGGAGCTGGAGAACTATATCAAGGACAAGGAAAAACGTCTGGGCTACCAGCATGTTATGACGCCCTGCGTGGGTACCGTTGCCCTCTATGAGACCAGCGGACACTGGGCGCATTACAAGGAAAACATGTTCCCGATGATGCAGGTGGAGGATGAGAGCTTTGTGCTTCGTCCCATGAACTGCCCGCATCACATGATGATCTACGCCAACCAGCTGCATTCCTACCGCGATCTGCCGATCCGCATCGGCGAAATCGCCCATGATTTCCGGTTTGAGCCCAGCGGCTCCCTGAAGGGAATCGAGAGAGGCCGTCACTTCTGCCAGAATGACGCCCACCTCTTCGTCACGCCGGAACAGATCAAATCAGAGGTCAGCAGTGTCGTAGACCTGATCTTCGATGTGTACAAGGATTTCAATATCACAGATTATCGCTGCGTCCTTTCCCTCCGCGATCCGGCGGACACGGTCAAATATTACCAGGACGACGAGATGTGGGAGCACGCGGAGACCGCTCTTCGCGACGTGCTCACGGAGCTGGGAATCCAGTTCACCGAGGAGATCGGTGAGGCCGCCTTCTACGGGCCGAAGCTGGATGTGAACGTGCGTCCGGCTGTCGGCGCGGAATACACGCTGTCAACCTGCCAGCTGGATTTCTGTCTGCCGGCCAGATTTGACCTGAAATACGTGGACCGCGACGGCACAGAGAAGACGCCGGTGGTGCTGCACCGCGCCATCCTCGGCAGCCTGGACCGCTTCATGGCGTATCTGATCGAGGAAACAAAAGGCGTATTCCCGGTATGGCTGGCTCCGATGCAGGTGAAAGTCCTGCCTGTTTCAGAAAAGAGCCTGGACTACGCAGAGGATATATATGAGAAGCTTCGTGACGCGGGACTGCGCGCAGAGCTCGATGACCGCAGCGAAAAGATCGGCTACAAGATCCGCAGTGCCCGTCAGGACGACAAGGTGCCGTATATGATCATTGTCGGCGAAAAAGAGGTGGCAGAGAAGAATATCTCCGTCCGTGACCGCGCGACAGACAAAACCACAGGGTACTCCGTGGATGAATTTATCGCAAAGGTACAGGAGGAGATCCGGAACCATCAGTGACCGGAGGCTGTATCACAGCCCCCGGCTGACGCACCATGTCTTTACGCGTTCTTTCATGCCTGCGATGTCCAGGACACCGCAGGCGAAACCTTTGCGGACCAGCTCTTCCGGGACGTATTCGTCGTATTTTTCGAAGACGGGCACTTCCCGGGGGTAGACCAGTTCCATCGGGTCAAATTCTTTCTCCGCTTCTTCGCGGACGATTTCGTAAAATTCTGATTCACCCACCTGCATGGTAAACTGCATATAGTAGGGGCGGGAGGCGTTCAGGCCTTTCAGCCCCAGCCTTTTTCCGCAGCGGAGCTTCAGGAACCGTTCCATGGCCAGGAAGGCGTAGCTCCCGAGCCAGGGGAAAAGTGCCCACATTTTGCCGCCCAGGCTGATGAGGGGGCGCTCGGCCATCTGCGACATACGGAAAGTCTCCCGCGCCTCGGCCAGGCGGCTGACGGCGTGGGGCATCAGATATGGGTAGGACTTCTGCTCAGAGAGGACGCCGTACATGCGCTCCAGGATGCGGGTGTGGATATCGCCGGCAACGTCGCCGAAATAGGCCGGGATGCGGCCCTTTACAAGCGTGCAGTACACCTCTCTGCGCTTGTGATCGATCTCGTCTACGACCCAGACCCGGCCGGCTATGGCTATTTTCTCGCTGACCGGCGGCGGCTTTACGATGGTACCGAGCTGCTCGGAGCCGGCGCGGACAGGGTATTCTATGTTCTCCCGGAAAACGGCATAGAACTTGTAGTTATTCACG
>CAMODP010000025.1 GCA_946611445.1 uncultured Eubacterium sp. | reverse complement strand
GGCTCAGTCGGCTTACTTGATCCGGCATGGACATCAGTCAGGTTCATGCCGGCGCAGCGGCAGGTGATGCCGCAGGATGCATTCAGCGAGTACGTGTCCGAGACCGGACGAATCTTACATGGCCGGGCGTCCTGCCCGGGCATGCTAGATGAGCAGGCTCGGACCGGCGCAGCGGGCAGCCTGGGCAGCACCTGTTGCTGCGACGGCTTTCAACAATTATACAATAATTATAATATCACTTCACCCCAGCTTCGTCCCGGCGGCCACAGGATTCCCGCGCAGGTAATCAGCGGCCCGCATGCGTTTTTTGCCTTCGGGCTGTATTTCTGTCAGGAGCAGCTGTCCCCTGCCGGTCTGTACCAGGATACCGTTTTCGCCGGTTTCTGTCACGCAGCCCGGCGGCATCGCGCTGTCTTCCGTCTTTACGGATGCTTTCCAGACTTTCATTTTCCTGCCGCCAAGGGCGGTGTACGCAGCCGGCCAGGGATCCAGGCCGCGGATCCGGCATTCAAGCTGTGCCGCCTCACCGGTCCAGTCCAGTTCTCCGTCTGCCTTTGTGAGCATGCGCGCGTACGCTGTCGTGCTTTCTGCCGGCTGCGGCACAGCCTGCAGCGTTCCGCCCGGAAGCTTTTCCACGGTTTCCGCCAGCAGCGCGGCGCCGGCAGCACTCAGTCTGTCGAACAGGCTTCCGCCGGTCTCGTCTTCCGCGAGGACCACTTCCTGCCGCGCCAGTATGGCTCCTGTGTCCAGGCCTTCATCCATCTGCATGATAGAGACGCCGGACACGCGGTCACCGTTGATCACTGCCCACTGGATCGGTGCCGCGCCGCGGTAGGCGGGCAGCAGGGACGCGTGAACGTTCAGGCACCCGTAGCGCGGGAGCCACAGAATATCCGCCGGAAGGAGCTGTCCGTAAGCTGTCACGACGATCAGATCGGGTGAGAGGCTGCGCAGTTTTTCCATGCACGCCGGATCCCTGATTTTTTCCGGCTGCCAGACGGGAAGGCCCGCCTCCAGCGCGGCCGCTTTTACAGCTGTCGGGCGCAGTTCCATTTTGCGTCCGGCAGGTCTGTCCGGCTGGGAGATGACAGTCTGAATCTCATGGCCTGCGCGCAGAAGCGCCCGCAGGGGGGCTACCGCAAAGTCCGGTGTTCCCATATATATGATCTTCATTCTGCAGCTTCCGTCCCTTCTCCGGTTTCCTCTTCTTCCTCTTCTTCCGCGTCTCTGAGCGGGCCCTCGGCGATTTCTCTGTAAAGATGTCCCTCCAGATGGTCAAATTCATGGCAGCAGGCTCTGGCCAGCAGGTCTTCCGCCTCCAGTTCGAATTCTTCCATGTTTCTGTCCAGCGCGCGTACCTTTACGCGCTGCGGGCGGGTAACCGTGCCAACCTTGCCGGGAATGCTCAGGCATCCCTCTCCGCCCGTCTGTTCGCCTTCCTGTTCCAGAATCTCCGGGTTGATAAACACATAGGGATGCTCACCGTCCACGTCTATCACACAGATTCTGCGCAGAACACCGACCTGCGGGGCCGCCAGGCCTACGCCGTAGGCGTCATACATAGTCTCCAGCATATCATCAATCAGTTCCTGCAGACGCGGCGTCATCTTTGTCACCGGCTTGCAGACTTTAGTGAGGACGGAATCGCCCTCTGTCCGTATCTGTCTCAGCGCCATTTTTATCTCCTTCTGTACATTTGCAGTACTGTCATTTTTTAAATATACCTTCCCGAGCAGTTATTGTCACTACATACGCTCTGATAATATATTGGCTTAAAAGATTAGAATCAAAACCGAACGCTGACACGGGAACAGGGAACAGCCTGATGGGCTCCGCTGTGTCGGTCCGAGCCTGCTCGCCTAAGGTGCCCGGTCCAGGTATGTCCCGGCCGCCTAAGTCTCGGCCGGTCTCGGACACGTACTCGCTGAAGTCGCCCACATGTCTGTTCCCTGTTCTCATGTCAGCTGTTCAAAGCAGCATAGAGTTTTGCCTGTGCTACTGCTGAATGTAGCAGCCGGGAGCAGGACTTCCTGTCTGACGGACTGCGTTGGAGCGAGTGCCGGCAGCCGTAGGGTTTCCACATGACACGAAGCAGGGGCGAGATCGGGCATTCCTCTGCCCGATCGAGAGCGAGACGGAGGGCGCTGAACGTCCGGTGGACGTTCGTTTAGCGCCGACCGGAGCGGAGCGGAGACCTTCTCATAAAGAGAACTCCGTAGTTTCGAGCGGTACCCTGCGCAGGGACCAGCGGAAGCCCGTACGGATGACGCGCAAAGCGACCGCGGGACGAGCGCCGGGAGCCCCGGCCTGCGTCCGTCTTCAAAATATCCTGTATCAAGTCAGGCAGATCCCCTGCATGTCCTCCGCCAGCTCTGTCATGACGCGAAGCACTGTGTCCGCGTCTCTACCGACGCGGCTCAGGTCATAGGTAAAGTACGGCTTCTCCCCCATGTGGAAACGCAGTTTATTGCGGTAGCGTTCCTCTTCCAGCAGGCCGGGAATCTTCTGCGGATCAATCATCGCCCTCTCATACAGGCCGATGCGGATCTCCGTCCCGTTCTGCCGTATCTCCGTGACCCAGCAGCTGTGGGCCATGGCCTTGATCAGCGCGGCAGAGACCAGATTCTGAACGGCGGCCGGCGGCTCCCCGAAACGGTCAATGAGCTCGTCAGTCATGTCTTCTGCCTCTTCCCGGCTCTCCAGCCCGGCTATCCTCTTGTAAATCTCCAGCTTCTGCCCCTCATCCGGGATATAGCTGCCGGGTATGTAGGCGCTGACCGTAAGATCTATCACCGTCTCGAAATCTGCCCGCGGCTTCTCGCCTTTGGCCTCCCGGACGGCTTCTCCGAGCATCTTGCAGTAGAGATCGTAGCCGACCGCCTCCATGTGCCCATGCTGCTCGGCGCCCAGAAGATTGCCGGCGCCGCGGATCTCCAGGTCACGCATGGCGATCCGTACGCCGCTGCCGAGGTCCGTGAATTCCCGTATGGCGTGCAGTCTTTTTTCCGCCTCTTCCCGGAGCAGCTTGTTCCGTCTGTACATCAGGAATGCATAGGCATTGCGGCTGGAACGGCCGACGCGGCCCCTGAGCTGGTACAGCTGGGAGAGTCCCATGCGGTCCGCGTCGCACACGATCAGGGTATTTACATTGGAAATGTCCATGCCGGTCTCAATAATCGTCGTGGAGACGAGGACGTCGATCTCCCCGTTGATGAAACCTACCATGATCTTTTCCAGTTCACGTTCCTTCATCTGTCCATGGGCGTAGGCCACATTTGCCTCAGGCACCAGTGCCTGGATGCGCGCCGCCACCTCATCAATATTGCTTACGCGGTTGTAGACATAGTATACCTGTCCGTCCCTCGCCAATTCACGGCTGATCGCCTCCCTGACCAGCTCTTCGTCGTATTCCATGACATAGGTCTGGATGGGCATCCGATCGATGGGAGGCTCTTCCAGTACGCTCATGTCCCGGATCCCGATCAAGCTCATGTGGAGGGTCCGCGGGATGGGCGTGGCGGAGAGGGTAAGTACGTCCACGTTTTTCTTCATCTGCTTGATCCGCTCTTTGTGCGTGACGCCGAAGCGCTGTTCCTCGTCGATGATCAGCAGACCCAGCTCCTTGAACACAATGTCCTTCGACAGTACGCGGTGTGTCCCGATCAGGATATCGACCTGCCCCCGTCTGGTGTCTTCGATCGTCTTCTTCTGCTGGGCAGGCGTGCGGAACCGGCTGAGCATGTCGACACGAACCGGAAACTGGCTCATGCGCTCACGAAAGGTGTTGTAATGCTGCTGTGCCAGAATGGTGGTCGGACACAGCAGGACGACCTGCCTGTTCTCCTGTACGGCCTTGAACGCGGCGCGAATGGCAATTTCGGTCTTGCCGTAGCCTACATCCCCGCAGATCAGGCGGTCCATGATCTTGCCGCTCTCCATGTCCTTCTTTGTGTCTTCGATCGCTGCCAGCTGATCCTCGGTCTCCTCAAAGGGAAACATCTCTTCGAATTCTCGCTGCCAGATGGTGTCCGGTCCGTATTTGTATCCGGTCTCTCCCTGCCTTGCTGCGTACAAGGCCACCAGCTCCCTGGCTATGTTCTGCACAGCGCCGTGGACACGCGTCCTGGTCTTCTGCCACTCCCTGCCGCCCAGACGGTTAATCTTCGGTTTTCTCCCCTCGGAGCCGGAATACTTCTGCAGCGCGTCGAGTGATGTGGCAATCACATAGAGATTGCTCCCGCCCTCATATTCGATCTTAATGAAATCGCGGAGTGTGTGATCTACCTCCACCTTCTCTATGCCCCGGTAGATGCCGAGGCCGTGGCTCTCATGCACCACATAGTCCCCGACGGACAGTTCCTGAAAGCTGCGTATCCGGTCTCCGGCGTTCTCATTTTTCCGGACGTGTTTTTTCCTCCGGGTTGTTCCGAAGATATCCGTTTCCGTAATGAGAACAAACTTCTGCAGCGGATATTCAAACCCCCGCCGCACACTGCCGTGGATCACCATGATTTCCCCGGCGTCCAGGACACGGTCCGCGTCTTCGCTGTAGAAAGCTGGGATTCCTTCATCCGTCAGATTGGCGGCCAGGCGCATGCCCCTCGTGCGGGATGCTGAAACCAGAATCGAACGATAGCCCCGTTTCTTCCACTTTTTCAGGTCATCCACCAGCATGGGGAACTGGTTGTTGTAAGAACCTGCTGCCCGCACCGTGACCGCATATTCTCCGGTCACCTCAAAATCTGTCTTGCGGATCTGCATGAGGCTGAGCGCCGTGCAGTTCCGGCGGTTCAGCTCATAGAGGAGCTGTTCAGGCGTAAGCATGCGGTCCGCTGCGCCCGGCAGTATTTTTTCCTGCTCCAGCCGGTGCCGCATGGCCTCACGGTATTCTGCCGCCGCGGCTTTGGCGCTTTCCAGAATGCGGGCCGGCTCGTCCAGAAAGATCCTGGTGCCTGCCGGCAGGTAGTCCAGGAAGGAGTCCGTAAACTGACGGAAATACGCCCCCTCTTCCTCAGGGTCGTCCGGCCGTCCCGGTTCCTCAGAAGCGGGGCAGATCATGATCTCTTCGACTGTCTCTACCGACCGCTGGCTCTCCGGGTCAAAGACGCGGATGGAGTCCACGTCATCCCCCCAGAGCTCGATGCGGTACGGGTACTCTTCTGTCAGGCTGAAAATGTCGATAATGCTGCCTCTGACGGCAAACTGGCCGGATGCCTCCACCTCGCCGCAGCGCTCATAACCGATGGCTGACAATCTCTCTGTCAGCTCCTGCAGGTCGATGGTTCCGCCTGAAGATATGCGCAAAAACTGCTTTCTGAGCACGCGAACAGGCAGAAGATATTCCATACAGCCCCCTGCGCTGGTCACGACCGTGACCGGGGCGGACTGCCCGGACATCCCGTCCGGACCGGAATTCTCCTGCTCCAGCAGTGTTTTATATACCTGCATTCTCTGACGTGTCAGCAGGTTGCCGGACACGTCAGCCTGATAAAAAATCAGGTCCCGCCTCGGATAATACAGAATCTGCCGCCCGTACAGGCGGCAGTCTTCCATCAGCTCGCGCGCTTTCAGTTCGTTTTCGGCGATCATCAGCACCGTCCCGCAGCCCTCCGAAAGGCCTGCGGCCAGATGTGCCTTCTGCGCGTCAAGACAGCCTGATACTTCTATAATGCCGGTATTTTTCCTGATCTGTTTTTTCAGATCTTCATATCCTGCCACAGCCTCCAGAGGCTGCATCAGTGCTTTCATACCGTCTTCTCCGTATTGTAGAGATTCATGGCCCTGTCGGTTTCTCCGCTGACGATGAGCCTGACCGCGTCAGCCGCGTCCTGAATGGCTCCGTCTACCAGTTCCCTGTCGCCTGCGGAAAAGGGAGCCAATACGTAGTCAGCCAGATCCCACTGCGGCGGCTTCGCGCCGATGCCGACCCGCACCCGTGTAAAACGGTCCGTTCCCAGGGCGGCAATGATATTCTTCATGCCGTTGTGGCCCCCGGCACTGCCTTTTTTCCGGACCCGTATGCGTCCCGGTTTCAGATCGATGTCGTCATAGACAACGATCAGATCCGATTCCGGATCCGCTTTGTAGTAGTTCACGAAGGCGCTGACAGCCTCCCCGCTCAGGTTCATGTAGGTCATCGGTTTTATCAGCATGACGCGCTGTCCGTTTATCATGCCCTTGCCGTACATGGCCTTCATGGCGATGCCGGTCTGCGGGATATTCCAGTCATCCGCCAGCTGCGAAATCACGTCAAATCCCACATTGTGCTTTGTTCTGCTGTACTTCGCGCCCGGATTGCCCAGGCCTGCAATTATATACATATGCTCTCCCGGGCTTTTGGAACCCTCCGGCTGTGTCCGCTCCTGATCCGGCTGTTTCTGCGGCTCTTCCGGCTGCGGCTGCGCCTCTGCACCGCGCCTGTCCCGCCAGTTTTTAATTAAAGTAAACCAGCTCACTTGCCGGCGCCTCCGTGCTCTCTATTCCTGTCGCATACAGGACAGGCTCTTCTTCCTGCGCCATGTCCACGTATTCCCATTCTACTCTGGCAGTCACGCGTACCCAGGCGCCTTCAACCAGTTCCCTCGCATGCTTGCTGTGGCAGAGATAACCGATGTACTGAATGTCATCCGCACAGCAGGTCATGGCCGGCCGGGCAGGCATGAAAATATCCGAATCCAGTTCTCTGCTTTTCAGGACCTTCCCGGTAAAGGTCACCTGCTTTCCCCTGTAGCGGTCCGGATGATCTCTCATGTCCACAAAAAAGATGCCGTAATCGATATCCTCGATGTTAATTTCATCGCCGCTGACATCATAGGGAACCGAATCTTCAAAAATATCCACCGGATGATTGTCGCTGCCGACAAACTGCACGTCCGCGCCGGGATTGACCACCTTGACGCTCCGGCGGAAATTCGCCAGCGGCAGATCCCCGTCACAGCGGTTAAACAGCACCATGTCCGCCGGCCGCGCCATCTCCACGAACAGGGATTTCATGTTGTTCATGTAAATCTGGAACGTGCTGGCATCGACCAGCACGATCTCCTGCACGATGCCCCACCCGGCAGGCATCCGCATCTGGTACAGCTTGTCCACACTCCACAGCGGGTTGAATTCCATAATGACTCTGGCGGGCCTGTACTGCCTCTGCAGCCGTTTGAGCGTCCTCGTGTTCAGTTCCTCCGGATCTGAAATCACCTCAACGCTAGTGTTGTACCGCCGGAGATCCCGCTCATCATATTCTTCTTCTCCCTCTTCACAGACAAGCAGCAAGGTTCTCTCCGGCGTGCGGAAATAGTCCTGACGCATTGTAAAATTCAGGAACGTCGTCTTGCCGCTCTCCAGAAATCCTGTGATCAGATAAATCGGGACATCTATTACATCCTGGCTCATGGCCCTCCTTCTCCTGCCGCCGGGGCAGGCGCTCTCCCGCGGCTTTCGCGGCACTGACTGCCGCATGCCGCATGCGGCTTATACGCCGAACAGCTCCTTCAGATGATCTTCCTTCAGTTCTGAGCCGATGACACACAGACGCCCTGTATATTCCGGCTCTCCCGTACGGATATCGGTCTCTTCCGGCACCATGTCGAAATACAGCCATGTACCGTCCGCAGACTCCACCATACCCTTGGCCCTGAGAACCATTCCGTATGTCTTTTCATCAGCGAGCTTCTCCAGGATGCCTTCCAGCTCTTCCCGCGTGTATTTCCGGATCGTCTCAACGCCCCAGCTGGTAAAGATCTCATCCGCGTCATGATCGTGGTGATGGTGATGATGATGGTCATGATCGTGATGATGCTCATGGTCATGATGGTGATCATGCTCCTCATGGTCATGGTCGTGGTGATGCTCATGATCGTGATGATGTTCATGCTCGTGGTCGTGCCCATGCTCCTCATGGTCATGGTGATGCTCATGATCATGATCATGATCGTGATGGTGCTCGTGCTCCGCCTCCACGCGGCTCAGGTCAATGATGGAGCCCTCAATCGTATCCAGCAGTTTCTGTCCGCTCAGGTTTTCCACCGGCGTGGTTATCATTACCGCGGACGGATTCAGGCCGCGGAGAATCTGCATGGCCTCATCCACCTTCTCCGGCGTGGCCTTCGACGTATCCATGCGGCTGAGAACGATCGTTCCGGCAGCTTCCACCTGGTTTTTGAAAAACTCTCCGAAATTCTTGCTGTAAATTCTGCATTTTGTGACATCCACCACCGTAGTGGCGCTGTTCAGCTTCATCTCAGCCCCATAGACGTTCTTTTCCACGGCATGGATCACATCCGACAGCTTGCCGACGCCGGAGGGCTCTATGATCACCCGGTCCGGATGCCATTTCTCAATGACTTCCTTGAGCGCGGTTCCGAAATCACCTACCAGAGAGCAGCAGATACAGCCTGAATTCATCTCACGGATCTCGATCCCAGCATCCTTCAGAAAAGCACCGTCAATACCAATCTCTCCGAATTCATTTTCAATCAGGACCACCTGCTGTCCCTTCAGGGCATCCGCCAGCAGTTTCTTGATCAGCGTCGTCTTTCCGGCTCCGAGAAAGCCCGATACAATATCTATTTTTGTCATAATTGCAGCACCTCCGTTTTTTATATGATACGCAGATATGCCGGATCTCCTTCGTCCGGATTTATTCGGCAAACCGCATCAGTTTTTTCATGTCTTCCGGATCGGAAACCATGATTTCAAGTTCGGGAATGGTATTATCCGCCTCTCCGGTAAAAATATTGGCGAGTGACACATACTGGCTGAGCTTCGATTTCAGGTTCAGCCGGTCTCCTTCACCGGTCACCAGCCACACGAGGCCGGCACAGTCGTCGACCACAGAAAAGAACTCTTCGATATCCCGGATATTTGTAATCTTCATCAGGCCTCTCTTTCCGCGCTCCGCAGAGCTCTGTCTCTTTTTCAGCGTTGTAATCCTATCACAATTTTCCTTCATTGAAAAGGGGATTGTGCTGCCGTTTAAAAGCGGGCCACACTGTCACGCGCGGACAATGCTGCCCAGCTTTCCGCCCGTCACACGGATCAGGTCCTCGCTCTTCAGGCACAGCGTCAGTCCCAGGCGCCCGCCGCTGATATAAATCTGCCCGCCGTCAGCCGCAGACGAATCAATCAGGACGGGAAAAGCCTTCTTCATCCCGATCGGGCTGCAGCCGCCCCGCACATACCCTGTCAGAGGCAGCAGTTCCTTCACATGAATCATTTCCAGGGTTTTCTCGCCGGCAAGTGAAGCGGCGTGCTTCAGATCGATTTCTTCCGCAATCGGAATGACGCATACATAGTGCTGTCCGCTCCTGCCCACAGTGACCAGTGTCTTGAATGTCCGCCCGACCGGCGTACCCGTGATCTCGGCGGCATGCAGGCCGTCCGTAAATTCTGTACATTCATACGTGATTGCCTCATAGGTGATCTTCTGCCGGTCCAGCATACGCATAGCGTTCGTTTTCGCTTCTTTTCCCATTCTCTGCTGTCCTTAACTCCGTAAAACTTCCGGACGCACAACTGCCGCCCGCAGCCCGCTCTGTTTTCCATGAGCGCGGCCACAGGCGGCAGCATTTCAGTCGTCGTCAATACCCGTATGTATCAACCTCGCAGATACAGGTGTCATCATACTCTGTGCCTGCATATACATCCACAATCGTCATCTGCAGTGCGGACGCGTTGATCTCCTCGGAAAACTCAATGCAGTATTCCTTCATTTCATCAGGAAACTCTACTGTGAATTCCCTGCCGCCGAGATTGAACATCATCTGCTTCGGGCGGTTGTTCCTGATGTAGTAATCCGTCCAGCCGTCTGAATACCAGTTCCCCAGCCTCAACACAATAAACCGGACACGGTACTCCCGGTCAAACCCGAGTGTAATGCTCTCCCCGATACCCGGTCCGTCGACGCCGTCCTGCCAGCTGGAATAATCCATACCGTCTACAAGGACATTCGGCGAATTGTCAATGCCGGGCTGATACAGCGAGGAGGTGGCGGACGCGCTGGAGAGGCCGGCTTTCACGTACCCCATCGCCAGGATCTCATCCGTCTTCGCCTGGTCGAGCAGCCGGATCTGCAGCTCCTTTTCCGGTTCCGGTGTTGCCTCCGGCGTCGGTTCCGCCGTGCTTTCCGAGGATGCGGCCGGTGTTGCTTCCGGTGTAGTCTCCGCCGCTTCCGTCGGCGCTGCCTCTGTCGGTGTCGCCTCCGGCGTGGGCGTAGGTGTCGGCGTCGATACTATTTTTACCTTTTTCGATTCTGTGGTGTCCTCCACTGTGCTGTTCAGCGACTGTGACACGGCATACATCGCGCTGAATCCCGCAGCCAGGATCATCAGTATCAGAACCACACCGTACAGGAGAATCCGTCTCTCCCTTTTCTGCTCCCTGGCCTTGTCAAGCCTTCGCCCGCACAGGGAACAGCGCACGGCTTTATTCGAGTTCTGCTCGCCGCAATATGGACATCTCATAAATGTTCACTCCCCTTTATTAATCGAATCTCCCTCCGTATCTGCGCATTCGCGGACTGCACGTCTCCCCACAAAGCAGGCCGCACACAGATATACAAAGTTATTCTAGCACAAGATTCTGTAAAATAAAAGGAAAAATGAATAATATCTTCCATCTGTTTTATGCTTGCGCGCAGATGTTTACACCAGTTCTGCCAGTTCAAGGACCAGCCGCTCGGTCTTCTCCCAGCCGAGGCAGGGATCTGTGATGGATTTTCCGTAGATGCCGCCGCCGATCTTCTGACAGCCGTCCTCCAGGTAGCTCTCGATCATAAGCCCCTTGACAAGTCTGCGGATATCCGGCGAAACATGCCGGCTGTGCATGACATCTTTGGCAATCCGGATCTGTTCGTTGAAGTTCTTGTCGGAATTGGAGTGATTGGTATCGATCAGCACAGCCGGGTTGGCGACTTCCCGCTCCGCGTACTCCGTCATCAGGTGACGCAGATCCTCATAATGATAATTCGGCATATTCCTGCCGAATTTGTCCACGTAACCCCGCAGGATGGCATGGGCCAGCGGGTTGCCGGCCGTGCTCACTTCCCAGCCTCTGTACAGGAATCTCTGCGGACTCTGCGCGGCCACAATGGAATTCATCATGACAGAGATATCACCACCGGTGGGGTTTTTCATGCCGGCCGGTATACCGATTCCGCTGGCAACCAGCCTGTGCTGCTGGTCCTCCACGGATCTGGCTCCGACGGCCACGTACCCCAGGAGGTCGGACAGATAGCGGTGGTTCTCCGGGTACAGCATCTCTTCCGCGCAGGTAAAGCCAGTCTCCCGCACGACACGTGTATGCATCTCACGGATAGCGATAATACCCGCCAGCATGTCCTCTGCCTTCTCCGGATCAGGCTGGTGCAGCATGCCCTTGTATCCGCGCCCGAGTGTGCGCGGCTTGTTGGTGTAGACGCGGGGAACCAGCATCAGTCGATCCCGAACCCGCTCATAGAGCCCCGCCAGTCTGTATGTATATTCCAGAACAGCGTCCTCATGATCCGCGGAGCACGGCCCGATCACCAGGAGAAAACGGTCGCTGTCCCCCGTAAAAACGGCAGCCAGTTCTTCATCCCGCCGGTCCTTCAGTTTTTTGATACGCTCATCAACAGGAAATTCTTTCTTCAGTTCCTGCGGCGTCGGCAGCTGCCTGATAAATTTCATCTGCATTTCCATTTGCTAAAAACTCCTATATGCAGCGGCAGAAACCATGCCGCGCCTGATGCTTTTGCCCAACCGCTTTTCAGGCGGACCGAACAGGACACATTATAACGAATGCGTCCGGGATGCGCAAGAAGAAGGAAGGGGTAAACACCTGCGGGTGTACAAAACAGGAAAGGGTGTGATAAAATGCCAGAGAAAAGACAAGGAATTGCGAAACACATGGTTTGCCTGAAAATGTACAAACCGCACGAATCCGGCTCAGGCACGCTCCCGCTGCCTCGTCCGCGCAGCGGTACTACACACTCCCGCTTTGCGGATCGTCAAGTACCGGCGGGACTCGAAGCACCTGAGCACGGATTGTGCGATCTGTCCATTTTTACTTACATATACATATACGGGTTTCGCAATTACCCGAAGGAAAAGGAGAATGCAGGTGGCAAATCGGGAATCCAGCAGAATACGCACAGATAAAAACCGCAGCCTTGCCCGGAAAATAGGCATGCATTTTGCCAGCGACATGGGGAAAAAGCTCATCGGAATCTACGCCGGCAGCATCACCTTTTTCTTCTTTCTGGCGCTGATCCCCCTTCTGATCCTGGTCACTTCTTTTCTGCCCTACACGAGTATTGAAGCCTCTGATCTGGTGAACATGATTACCGGCTTTACGCCGGATATCGCTGACGGGCTGGTTGCCAGTCTGGTCTATGAGGCGTACAACAGCGCTTCTGCCCTGCTGCCGATCCCGCTGCTGGTTCTGGTCTGGTCCTGCGCGCAGGCAATGCTCGCCCTCATCCGCGGCATGAATGACGTATACAGCGTCGAAGAACACAGGAGTTACCTCGCCCTGTGCCTGACGTCCATCATCTACACGATCCTGATGCTCTTTGCGCTGGTGGGTATGATGGTCCTCGGCGTATTCGGCGAACTGATCAGAAAAAATCTGGCGTCCAACATCCAGACAACCTCTGAGCGGGCATCCGGTCTTCTCTCCGGAGGCCTCAGTGCGGGACAGTCTTTTCTGTTCATGCTTACTGCGGTTCTGATCTTCACACTGGTATACACGTTTGTTCCCAGCGGCCGCAGAAATCTCTTTTTCCAGCTCCCGGGCGCGCTGTTCACGACACTGGCCTGGCAGATTTTTTCCTTTTTCTTCAAGCTGTATGTGCAGGGAACAAATAAATATACATCTTTCTACGGCAGCCTGGCCACACTCGCCATCCTCATGTTCTGGATGTACTGCTGCATATACATCCTGCTGCTCGGCGGGCATATCAACGCTTTTTTCCGCCCGGTTTTCCGGCGTTTGCTGCGCCGGCGTCTCCGCCGGTAACGACAGTGTGTAAGTTATACAAAATAAATAGCGTAACTATAATGGAGGGAATAAGAGAACATCATGAGTGAACAGACAATACCGACTGAAGAGATCCAGCGTCTGAAAGGACTCGGTTTTATCACAAACAAGGGTACAAATCGTTTTTCTGCCCGCGTCATCACCGTCAACGGCAGGCTGACCGCGCATCAGCTGCGTTTTCTGGCGGATGCCGCAGAGACCTTTGGGGAAGGCATTGTATTTACCACGCGGCTCACTGCGGAAATCATCGGCATACCATATGAAAGAATAGAGGAATTTACCGCGTTTCTCGAAAAAGAAGGCATGGAAACCGGAGGCACCGGTGCCCGCGTCCGTCCGGTCGTCTGCTGCAAGGGCACCACATGCCGTTTCGGGCTGCTGGACTCCTACGGGATTTCTGAAGAAATCCACAGAAGATTCTACAAAGGGTACCATCATGTCCCGCTGCCGCATAAATTTAAAATAGCCGTAGGAGGCTGCCCCAATAACTGTGTCAAGCCAAGCCTGAACGACGTCGGGATCATGGGCTGGAAGGGCGGCTATAAGATCTTCATCGGCGGACGCTGGGGCAAAAAGCAGTCTGTCGGACAGCCTCTGCACCGCGTAATCGAATCCGCGGATGAGCTGTACGACATCATCGAAAAATGCATCCTGCTCTTCAAAGAACAGGGGCTGCCGGGTGAACGGTTCTGTGATACCATCAGCCGGCTCGGTTTTGATAATGTGGAGGCACAGCTTCTCGCGGATGACCTTCTTGCCAGAAAGGCGGAAATTATCGGCTGAGTTTCTTCGCCTCAAGACTGCGGAGCAGCGCCTCGCAGCCCTCGAAAATATCCCTGTACGCCCGCTCGAAGTCGCCGGAATACCAAGGATCCGACACCTCCCGCGGGCGTTCAGTATAGTCAAGCAGGAGACACACCTTCCCCGCAGGATCGCTGCGGAACAGCCGCTTCATATTTCTCCGGTTTCGCTCATCCATGCCGATGAGCAGGTCATACCTGTCATAATCTCTCTTCTCGAGCACCCTGGCTTCCTTGCTTCTGTCAAACGGAATCCCCTTTTCTGTCAGCTTTCTCTGCGCGGGTCCGTAGATCGGGTTGCCGCGCCCGTTCCAGATTTCCTCCGTCGACGTAGCTGCGGAAGCGATTTCAAATTCAGACTCCAGACCTGCCTTTCTGACAAGGTCTTTAAAAATAAACTCCGCCATGGGAGAACGGCAGATATTGCCGTGGCAGACGAATAACACTTTTATCATCAATTTTGACTCCCAATTTATCTCGGTTTTCCCTTGATTTATCTCGGTTTTTCCTTATTTTACGGGCATTTCCGGCATTCGAGCATTTTACTGTTTCTCGGCTTATTTCGGCTTATCTCGGCATGTCTTTTCCTTCAAAAGGTCTAAATTCTGGTCTAAAATGGTCTATGAATCAAAATTTAGACCATTGCCCGAAACCCAGTATTTATGCGGCTTCGCAGCGATCAAAAATTCTCTTGTCCAGACCAAATGGTCTAAATTTTCCCGACCCGGAAAATTCTGCCGATTTTCGGCAAATGCCGTCTGACATCTGCCGATCACCTATGCCTGCAAAGCTTTTCAAGCCCTTTATCCATCAGGCTTTTCAGCTGCTCTGGCGAAGTTTTATCACCGAATGCTCATTTTCCTTCACGCCCAGCTTTTCCATCTCTTCTTCGGCATCTGCTGCCTTCAGTGCCAGCTTCTCCATCTCTTCCTTTGCATCGTCCAATTTCAGATGCGTATAGGTGTTGAGAGTGACGCTGATATCCGAATGTCCCATCAGGTACTGAAGCACCTTCGGATTCATCCCGGACTTCGCCATATTGGAGCAGTAGGTGTGACGGCACACATGAGGCGTGATCTTCGGAAGCTGCACGCGATAGATGCGATTATACTTCTCCACCGCATGCTGGAAGTACTTCTCCCAGTGCATCGCCACCATCG
>CAMODP010000024.1 GCA_946611445.1 uncultured Eubacterium sp. | reverse complement strand
GCCGGCAATGCCTCCGGCATCAATGACGGCGCAGCGGCCATCGTGGTCATGAGCGAAGAGAAGGCCAGAGAACTCGGCACCGAGATTATGGCTTACTGGCTCGGCGGCGCCCTGGGCGGCGTGGATCCGAAGATCATGGGTGTCGGCCCTGTTGCCTCCACCAGAAAGGTATTCAAACGCCTGGGAATGACCATAAAAGATATCGACCTGGTTGAGGCCAATGAAGCATTCGCGGCACAGTCCCTGGCAGTTGCCCATGATCTGGAGTTCGACATGGACAAGGTCAATGTCAACGGCGGCGCCATCGCGCTCGGCCATCCGGTAGGCGCTTCCGGCTGCCGTATCCTTGTGACACTGCTGCATGAGATGAAGAAGAGAGACGCAAAGAAGGGTCTCGCCACACTCTGCATCGGCGGCGGCATGGGCTGCACGGCAGTGGTTGAGAGGCCGTAAGAGTCTTGGCCATGTGCCGGATCATGAGAATGGATAGACGTTTGAAAAACTATAGGTTTCTGAACGGCCCTCCGGCATACCCCTCAAACGGGATCGCTTGCGCTCTGTCCTCACGCAGCGGTACTAAGGCTCACACTTAGTGTTCGCCAAGTACCGGCGTTGCGGATGTCCCGCTTTGAGTGGTATACCTGGATGTCCGAAAACTTATAAGATTCGGGGCGGGATTATCCTGTCCCGTTTTTTTAGTTGTCTTCCTGTGCCGGCTCCTCCGCCAGGATCTGCCGCAGCACGTCAAATCCGTCGTACAGAATCCATGCCTCACAGATCTTCCCGTCGGTGATCCGGTAGTGGCTGATACCCATGATTTCTACCTGCTTCCCGGTCGGGGCGCCGAACATGCCGATGCCCTCATGCAGTCCGCGGAGACGCCAGCGGACAGCCGCTTCGGTTGTGCCGTCGGCCATCTGATTGACAGTGATGCGGTCGAGAGTGTGGAAGGCATTCGGGAAGGAGGCCAGGAAGCTGATCACACAGCCCTGGATCTCCTCATATCCGCAAAGTGCCTTGTCGTCAATATAATTGACCTTGGCGTTGGGATGATAGAAGTTCCGCACCTCATTGATCATCTTGCAGGAATAGACATTCTGATACATCTGTGCGAGCATTTCGCTTACGGAATCATCTTTCGCCATATATCTCTCCGGATAGAACTGTCCTTCCACGGATTCATTTTTCCCATAGCTGCTTTTCAGAATGCTTGCGGGGCGTCCGCCGCCGGTCTCTCTCCGGTTCATCTCCGCTGCAAGCTCCCAGGGATCCAGTCCCAGCTGCCGCACGAGCGACAGATTGTCACGCACGAGCCATTCCTCATAGATCCGGTTGTCGTGGACGGCACAGTCCGCAATGGCGCGGAAGTGCACATGCTTTCCTGTGCGCTTTCCGAATTCGCTGTCTCCCAGGTTGGTGGCCAGACCGGAACTTCTGTGAGAGGAGAAATAATAGCCGGGCGAATCTTCGGCCCAGATGACGGCCTCTGCGACACATTTTTTGTCAGGGAAGGCATGCAGGTGGGAAAGCGTACCTGCGATGACAGACTGGATGCCGACTTTTGTGCGGGAGCAGCTGTGGACGATTGTGTCGTTGTGGTAGGTGTCGTAGATGCGGCCCACCCCGCGCTCCTCCCAGATTTCATGGGTGATACGCAGGATATAGTCTACGATATCCCGGTAATCGGGTGAAAAGCCTTCCATTCTGACGCCGCTGTCGGGCTGTTTGACAAAATCATTGTAATCGGTGTGTGCTGCGGATGCAGCATCTGCGCTGTCCGCATAGAAACTGATGGAATCCGGGCTTATCTGCGGCATAAGTTACCTCCTTACTGAAAACCAGACAATATCTGCATCTGGTGTGTGCAGTGTATGTTCAAAATATAAATTACAACGTTGTAATTGTCAAGAGACAAGTGTGCATGGGCGCAGAGAATATTACCAGACTGGGGTATGAGATGCCGTGAAATCCAGCTTTCAGCCTTATATTCCATGTAAAAATCAGAGTGTACAATTATAACGTTGTAATTTATAATACTACATATATCTTATAGATTCTGTACAGAACGGAGGCACGCAAGTGACAATCAAGGACCTTGCCGAAAGACTGGGTGTCAGCTATTCGACAGTCTCAAAAAGCCTGAACCACGATCCGCATATCTCGGAGAAGACCAGGCAGCGTGTGCTGGAGGAAGCCCGCCGCTGCGGCTTTGTGCTTAACGCCAATGCCCGCGGATTAGCCAGCAGGCGCACGAACCGGATCGGGATCCTGTTTTCGAATAATTTCAATAAGAACGAATACAGGTGGTTTTTCGGGCAGCTGGAAATGTATGCGACCCGCGCCATAGAGGAGGCAGGATTTGACTACTATATACAGCCGCACAAGAACATGCGGGGAGAAAGCAATATTCTGCGCATGGTCAATGGCGGGCAGGTAGACGGGCTGATCATTTTTTCCAGAGATGTGACAGAGGAGGAATACCATCTTCTGGAGGAGAAGCAATTTCCCTGTTCTTACGGATACTATAATCCCTCTTTTCTGACGGAACCGCACCGGAATCTGTTTATGGACGATGATGAATACGGAGGGTACGCGGCTGCGGAATATCTGATCCGGCAGGGACATCGAAGGATCCTGACGATCCGGTCCGATGACTCGGCCATGAAAATGTACGAAGCCCGCACCCGGGGATACCGCAGGGCCATGCTGTCGCACGGTCTGTCACCGGCAGTCCTGGAAATGCCCATGACATTCGCCGCGGCCAGAGAGATGCTTCGGGAGAGGTATGACTATATCCGCACATTTACTGCGCTTTTCATACAGCAGGATCAGCCCGCGCTGTCTCTGATCCAGGAACTCCGCAGCCGGTATGATGTGCGTGTCCCGGAGGAACTGTCCGTCATCGGCTATAACAATATTCAGCTTATTGCAGATCTGGATATTCCGCTGACGACGATTGACGATCCCATGGAGCAGGTGGTCCGCAGCGCGGCAAACAGCTGCATCTGTCAGGTCCGAAAGCTGCCGGAGCAGGAGATCCGCCTGCGGAAACCGGAGCTGGTCATCCGGGAAACTGTCCGGGCGGTATAATAATAATTGTAACTATTCAGAACCAAGCCGCAGACGCGCCTTCCGCGCTTCTGTCTGCGGCTGATATGGCTCTCGCCATATGGAATTTGAAAAAAACAGCCCCTTACAAGCGAGCTTGACGGTTCTGTTTTGTTCAAATTCCGCATGGTTCTGAACAGTTACAAAAAATTTTTTCGGGCGGCCCCCTTTTTCAGGTGAGGCCGTCCGAATTATTCGCACCTCTCTGGCCTGGTGAGGTGCCATCCGGGGAGACCGGAAACGGAGGGCCGCCAAAATGAGCCAAAAGGGACGGATTTCTCTGACTCATGGCAGATGAGTCACAGAGAACCGTCCCTTTTGACTCATTTTTCACAAAACTCTTCCCAAGCCGTCATCCCCGTTTTATAATTGTTCTGATAAGTATCCATAACGATGCATACGGGAGGATCTGGTATGAGACAAAAAGTACGCGACACCCTGCTGTTTCTGGTGGTGCTTGCAGGCTGCGTCCTGCTGACGCTGGCGCTGTCAGAGGAGGATATATTCAGCCCCGCGGCAATCTACAATTTTGCTTTTCTGGGGATCATGGCTTTGCTCTACATCATCGCGCTTCTGGGCGGTTTTTTCCGCATGGCCAATGCGACTTCGTATTTCAGGAGATCCGCTGCCAGGATTGATGATATGAAGGAAGGGGCATACCTGGAGGATGAGATCCATGACCTGCAGACATGGAAGCCCATGAACCAGAGCCTTGACCGTTTCCTGGAGGATATCCGCAGAAGCCACAGCGGCATCTGCGATATCGAGGATTATATCAATGAAGATGAGACGGACAGCCTGATCCACAAGCGGATGCTGGACCTGGTCCCGGATATGCTGACGAGCCTGGGCATCCTGGGAACTTTTGTCGGCCTGGTGTGGGGACTGCGTTCGTTCCAGCCTTCCACCTATGAGACAATGACATCCTCTGTGGCTTCCCTGGTGGACGGCATCAAGGTCGCTTTCATGACATCTATCTACGGCCTGATCCTGTCCCTGGTCTGCTCCTACAGCCTCAGGACCGGCTACACGAAGATGAACGACGCCCTTCACCTGTTTCTGGACCGCTTTCATACCCGCCTCGTCCCCTCTGCGGAGATGGAGGCGCAGAACCGCCTGATCAGCAACCAGAAGGAACAGAATGACCTGATGCGTTCGCTGACCCGCGAGTTCTCGGATCAGGTCGCGCATGGATTTGCCGCGAATATGGCGCCTACGCTGGAGCGGATCAATGAACAGCTCGGGAGTATGATGACGTCGATCAGCACTAATCAGCAGATGTTCCTGCAGGATATCGTGGACGCGTTTGTCAGAGAGATGCATTCTTCATTTTCCACGGAATTCGAGCGGTTTGGCGAGACGATCAATACGCTCAGTGAAATGACAAATCAGAATATGATGTATTCGCAGCAGCTCTGCCAGCAGATCACAGAGGAGATGCGCAATGTCTTTGTGCAGGATGAGAACAGCATGCATGCTGCCGTGGCGGATATCGCGGCTATGCAGGCAGAGATGAAAGACTGCGTAAGCAAGCTGAGTGAGCAGACAGAAAAGATTATGAACAGCTATGCGCATGTCCAGGAAGAGACCCTGGCCAATCTCTCCAGGTCCGAGCAGGAGTCTGCCCGCTTCTGGGTGGCCTGCAACCAGACCATGCAGAATTATCTGAAAGAGGCGGCAGATGCGTACGGCAAATTTAAAGAAGCAAACGCGTCCACCCAGAAGGTTCTGTCGGCGATCACCTTGGTATACCGCCAGAATGAAAAGGTGCTGGAGGATTCCCAGACAAGGCTGAAAGAGATGCAGACGATACAGGCTTCTATGAATGCGTCCCTGGAGGAGATCAAAGACGTATTCTCCCAGATCCAGGTGGCCGGCACAGACGGGAAGCGGATCATCCTGTATCCGGGCATGTCGGCGCGCGTGAGCAAGGAATCCGAGCAGCGGATTCTGAAACAGACCGACAGCATGATCCGCCAGTCCGAAGAACGGCAGGGGGAGAAGCTGGACGGAATCAAAGAAGAACTGGACGAACTGAATGAGCGGACCGCCAAAAAGTCCAGGTGGTTCTGATACGCCGAATCGGACTGACAGAGAATACGCAGGAGGAAACAGACTATGGCGAGACCGAAACGGCGCCGCAGAGAGAGCGGCGGCAATAATATCTGGCGCTCCTATTCTGACATGATGGCCGGCGTCCTGCTCCTTTTCGTGCTCATTATGTGCGTCACCCTGTTCCAGGCCCAGAAGAACTACGTGGAAAAGCTGGCGGAACAGCAGCAGAGAATCCGTCTGGAAGACGAGTACGCGTCCGCGATGGCGGAGAAGCAGTCAGAGCTTGATGAGCAGGATGCCCTTCTGGAAGAACAGAAAAAGAAACTGGAGGCGCAGAATCTGACACTGGATGAGCTGCAGAGCGCGCTGGAGGAGCAGGCCAGAATTCTGGCGGACAAACAGGCCACGCTGGAGTCACAGCAGGCCACACTCGGAGAGCAGCAGGCAGCTCTGGAGTCGCAGCAGGCAACGATGGCAGAACAGCAGGCGCTCCTCGCCTCCCAGGAAGAGGAGATCGCATCCAAGACACAGCTGCTGGCGGACAAACAGGCGCAGATTGACCGGATCATCGGCGTAAAGGCTGATGTGATCGAGGCGCTGCAGCAGGAGTTTTCAGGGAACAACATAAACGTGCAGATCGATCAGCAGACAGGCGCGCTGACACTGGATTCCAATGTCATATTTGCCTATGACTCCGCCGAACTCTCCGAAGAAGGACAGGAAGTGCTGCGGCAGGTTCTGCCCGTCTATCTCGGCGTGCTGCTCTCAGGTGAGTACGTGGACAACGTGGCCGAGATCATCATAGCGGGCTACACGGACACCCTGGGCTCCTATGAATACAACATGGAACTCTCGCAGCAGCGGTCGCTCGCCGTGGGACAGTTCCTCATGGCGACAAAGGAAGAGTTCCTGAGTGAACAGGATATCGGCACGCTGGAAAAACTCCTGACCGTCAGCGGCAACTCCATGCGGCACCCGGTCTATGACAGCGAGGGCAACGTCGACGACGATGCCTCCCGCCGCGTGGAAGTCAAGTTCCGCCTGAAGGATGAGGAGATGATCGAGGAACTCCGGAATCTGATGGGGTGAGTGAGTCAGGCGGTCAGCGCCCTGAGAATTTCTCTGATATCGCCGCATATTCCGATATCGGCTGTCCGGAATATGGGGGCGTCGGGATCCGCATTGACAGCAACGATAAAGCGGGACTGCCGCATCCCGTCCTGGTGCTGGATCGAACCGGATATGCCGCAGGCGACGTACAGATCAGGGCTTACAATGCTGCTCGTCTTGCCGATCTGACAGGAGGGGGGCAGGATGTGCAGATCGACAGCTGCTTTTGAGGAACCGACGGATGCTTCCAGCATGTCAGCCAGATGCCGGGCCAGCTGCACGGCTTCATCGGCGGAGCCGTCCAGTCCGATGGCGCCCCTGCCTACAGAGACGATTCTGTCCGCCCACACGAGGGGATTGCCCACGGAAGCGGCCGATATTTCCTTGTGAGAACCGGCGCGGGACGGAGAGAAGACTTCAGATCGTCCGGCGGCGTCACGGGGAATCAGACGATACATTTTCAATATGGAGAACAGCTCCGACGCAATCTGCGCAGGGGCTGTTTTTTTTGCGTCAAAATAGACCGGAAAAGCCCACGGAGCAGCAGATATGTCCGATCCGGCAGCAGAAGGAATATCCAGGCTGATACGGTCCACAGTCTTCTGGCCGGCTGCCGCGATCTCCAGAAACGCAGGCTGTGAAGGCGGGATATCCGACCGTACGATTTCTGCCAGCAGCGGCAGACTTTTTTTCAGAGGAAAAAGCTGTTCTCTTCGTCTGACCTGCAGCGCGGCACATGCAGGCTCTTCTCCGCCAGACGGCAGGGAAAGATCCGCGACATTTCCGCACCATGCACAGCCGCTCGCCGCCGCGTCCTCTTCTGTGAGCGCCGGCTGCATGTGGAACCCGGTCAGGATCAGGGAGAACTGCATCTCGGTCTGACGTCCGATGACGGACAGCAGATTCTGTCCGAAGCCGTCGCCGGGAATCTCAGCGGAGCTTTTGATCAGGATGCCCCTGTCAGCGCCCAGGGCCAGTGCGTTTTTCAGAATGGAAACCGCTGTCTCTTCCGGGCAGACCGCCGGTGAAGTGACACAGGCAGCCGTCAGGCGGACCGCCGGATTCTGTTTTTTCAGCCGTGCGGCACAGGAGAGCGCAGCCCTGTCACAGGGCGTCAGCCCGACGGGGCGTTTCCGGTCAGCCCTCCCCGGCTCCCGCAGAAGCTGCATAAGCAGCAAGACGTTCATAGATGGCATGGTAATCCTCCTCCCGGTGGATTTCGAGAATGCCGTTCTCGGCGTTGTCACAGGTAAAATGCAGGCATGACTGAAAACAGCCGCAGATCAGCAGCGCATAACCGTACTGCCCCTCCGCCTTCCAGTTCTCCAGAACCAGTGAAGGCAGGTCTCTCCGGATATTGCGCACAATGTGACTTCTCTCATACGTCGGATTGCAGCCGCCGCAGTATTTCAGGGCGACAGGCAGCAGCCCCGGCC
The DNA here is from genome assembly GCA_946611445.1 of uncultured Eubacterium sp. Lineage (GTDB taxonomy): Bacteria > Bacillota > Clostridia > Lachnospirales > Lachnospiraceae > Bilifractor. Next base: position 7,346 of record CAMODP010000024.1, on the reverse strand, counting down.
GGTCGGCGGCCTCCGGCATCTGTTTCATATCTGCAGACATACTTCCTCCAATTCTATCTTAGTGTTCATGCAGCACCAGATGTGCCACATGGATTCCCGGCATTTTGCGCGATTCCGTTTCAGGGAATGGCACGTGGTTTGCTAAACAGTATAGCAGGAAATATTAATGGACAAAAGCATGAATCAAAGGTAAAGAAAGAGCATTTGAAAACTGGAGGAAAACACATGAGCGAGAACACCATCAGAAAATTTGATGACCAGCACACCCCGGTCGTCGTGAGCGCTGCCAGGACCGCCACCGGCAAATTCGGCGGATCTCTTTCCGGCATCAACTGCCCGGAGCTCGGCGCCGCCTGTGCGAAAGAGGCGCTCCGCCGCGCGGACATTTCCCCGGATCAGGTCGACGAGGTCATCTTCGGAACACATTTCCAGGCCGGTATCGGTGCCAACTCTGCCAGACAGGTTGCTCTCGGCGCAGGCTGCCCGGATGAAGTTCCCGCATGGACTGTCAATAAAAACTGCGGCACGGGCCTGAAGGCCATCAATATCACGGCACAGCAGATTATGCTGGGCGAAGGCCAGATCTACATCTCCGGCGGCTGCGATACCATGAGCCGCATCCCCTACCTGATGATCAACCACCGTTTCGGCGCCCGCATGGGACAGGACAAAATCGAGGACGGCATGCTCTATGACGGCCTTGTTGATCCTTTTATGCACTATCACATGGGCATCACTGCCGAGAACGTCGCCAAGAAGTGCGGCATCACCAGAGAAGAGATGGATGAGTTTGCGCTGGCCAGCCACCAGAAGGCAGAAGCTGCCATCAAGGCCGGAAAGTTCAAAGACGACATCGTTCCCTTCGAGATCAAGAAGAAAAAACAGACCGTTGTCTTCGAAGAAGATGAGACTGTCCGCTTCGGCGCAAAGCTGGAAGACTTCCAGAAGCTGAAACCCTGCTTCCTGTTTGACGGAACCGGCACGGTGACCGCCGGCAACGCCTCCGGTATCAACGATGAAGGCGCAGCCGTCGTCATGACCAATCTCGCGAAGGCCAGAGAGCTGGGCCTCACCCCGAAGTGCGCGATCCGTGAATTTGCGTCTGCCGGCGTACATCCCTCCATCATGGGCTACGCTCCGGTCTATGCCGTGCAGAAACTCCTGCAGAAGACCGGCCTTACCATCGACGACATCGATCTCTGGGAGCTGAATGAGGCCTTTGCCGCCCAGTCCCTTGGCTGCATAAAGGATCTCGGCCTTCCGATCGAAAAAGTCAACGTCAACGGCGGCGCCATCGCCCTCGGACATCCGGTCGGAGCTACCGGCGCCCGTCTGGTCATGACGATCTCCGCAGAGCTGGCCCGCAGAGGCGCCCGCTTCGGCGTCGTCACGCTGTGCATCGGCGGCGGCCAGGGTATCGCCACACTGGTTGAAAACGTGAATGTATAAGTCCAGTCACGAAGCAGGGACAGGCCCCTGCTTGCAGGGAAGGCTGGCCATGCTTCAGTGACGACAACAAACATGAGGATGCCGCGGGGCAGGGGCCCCGCAGAATCCGAATGTTTGCAGCGATGCGGGAGCTGCCGGAGGCAGCGGAGCAGCGCGAGGACTTATACAAATATATATATTTAAATCTTATCATCTCATCCCAACGCAAAAGGAGGACCCCATGGCAATTCAGAAAATCAGCATTGTCGGCGCCGGACAGATGGGCGCCGGAATCGCTCAGGTAGCGGCTGTATCCGGATACCAGGTAAAAATCTATGACGCATTCGACGGTGTCGCGGCCAAAGCAAAGGCCGGCATCGAGAAAAAGCTGCAGAAGCTCGTGGACAAGGGCAAAATGGACGCTGAGGCCTGCGCGAAGGCAGCTGCCGCCATCAGCATTGTCGACACCCTGCAGGAAGCTGCGGTGGATACAGACATCGTGATCGAAGCCGCCGTGGAGAACATCGATCTGAAGAAGAAAATCTTTGCTGAGCTGGATGCCGCTGCAGACGAGCACGTGATCCTGGCCTCCAATACGTCCTCCATCTCCATCACGGAGATCGGCTCCGCGACGAAGCGTCCGGAGAAAGTGATCGGCACACATTTCTTCAATCCGGCCCCGGTCATGAAACTCCTCGAGGTGATCAAGGGCTACCTGACCGCGAATGAGACGATTGATGAAATTATGGCCATGGGCAAACAGATGAACAAGGTCACCGTCCTGGCTCTGGACAAGGCCGGCTTTATCGTCAACCGCGCCCTGGATCCGATGCTGAATGAGGCCGTCTTCATGCTGGAGGAGGGCGTCGGCACCGCAGAGGACATTGACAATGCCATGAAGTACGGATGCAATCATCCGATGGGGCCGCTGGAACTGACCGACCTGATCGGCCTGGACACGATCCTGGCTGTTATGGAAGTCCTCTACCGCGAATACGCAGATCCCAAATACCGCCCAGCTCCGCTCCTGAAGAAGATGGTCCGCGCAGGAAAGCTCGGCCGCAAGACCGGAGAAGGTTTTTATAAATATGACTGAAACGAGGATCACGGGTGATGCCTTCAGACATCGCATGCGATGCGCGGATAGCGTTTTTCGTGTAACCATTCGCATAATTGAACCGTTACCTTCTCAGGACCACAAGGGAGAGACAAATCTATATGGAAACAAAACGAGCACTGGAAGGTGTAAAGATTCTGGATTTTACAAGGGTATATTCCGGTCCCTACTGCACGATGCTGCTGGCGGACCTGGGTGCCGAGGTGGTAAAAATCGAAGCGCAGGGGCGCGGAGATGACTCCAGAAACTTTTACCCGGTTAAAAATGGTGTCAGCGGATACTTTACCTACCTGAACAGGGGCAAAAAGAGCATCACGCTGAATCTGAAGAGCGAGAAAGGCAGGCAGATGGCCCTTGAGCTGGCCAAATGGGCAGACGTTGTCGTGGAGAATTTTTCTGCAGGCACGATCGGCCGTCTCGGGCTGGGGTATGAGGATATCTGCAAGGTCAATCCCCGCATTGTCTACGCTTCGATCTCCGGATTCGGCCAGAGCGGCCCATACAGCCGCAAGGCTGCCTACGACGGCATTGCGCAGGCCATGGGCGGCATGGTGAACCTGACCGGCTATCCGGACCAGACACCCGTCAAGGTCGGACCGGCCATATCAGATGCCGCGACAGGCGTACATGCGGCAGTTGCCATTCTGGCAGCACTCTGGCACAGAGAACACACCGGGGAGGGGCAGTACATCGACATGTCCATGATGGACACCGTCTTCTCCTTCCTGGAGAATTCCGTGCCGATCATGACAATGATGGGCATCAATCCCGAGCGCCTTGGCAACGGCAATCCGGGATCTGCGCCCTACAACCTGTACAAATGCAAAGACGGCATGATCATGATTGCCACCGCGAACAATTCCCTGTTTACGCGGCTGATCAATGTGATGGGCCAGCCGGAGCTGATCGAGGATCCCCGTTTTGCCACCAATCCGGAGAGAAAACTCCATGAGCATGACATCGATCCGATCGTAGAAGCCTGGACCATGCAGCACGACGCCGCGGAGATCGAAAAGATGCTGGACGCCGTCGGCGTGCCGGTTGCCCAGATCAAAACCGTGGAAGAACTGATCGACGATCCGCAGCTGAACCAGAGAGACATGCTGGTAGAACATGACATACCCGGCGTTGGGAAGGTTAAATACCCCGGCAATCCGCTGAAGCTGCAGAAGACACCGCCGGTCACCAACAGGAGAGCGCCGCTTCTTGGCGAGGACAGCGAGCAGATCCTGAAAGATATTCTTCACTGCAGCGACGAGCAGATCGTAGAGCTGAGAGAAGAAGGAATCGTGTGATTACCCGGGGAAAGGAGACAGGGAGACAGGGGTCAGACCCCTGTCTCCACCCTGAAAATCGAAAGATGAGGAGACAGGGGTCTGACCCCTGTCTCCGGCACACCACTGAAAAACTTAAAAGCGAAGAAAAGGAGACAGAGATCTGACCCCTGTCTCTGACAAGAGGAGGAACAATCACCATGATGACAGGAAAAGAGTACAGAGAGAGCCTGCAGAAGCTGCATCCGATCATTTACTGCAACGGCAGAAAGATCGAAAACGTCGTGACAGACCCGATGACCGCCCCGCATGTCAATTCCGCGGCCATGACCTATGACCTGGCTTTTGATCCGGAGTATGAGGACCTGATGACTGCGACCTCTCACCTGACCGGCAAAAAGGTCAACCGCTTCACCTATGTGCACCAGAGCACTGAAGATCTGGTCAAGAAAGTTAAAATGATGCGCATGATCGGCCAGAAGACCGGCACCTGCTTCCAGCGCTGTGTGGGATTTGACGCCATGAACGCATCCTATATCACCACCTACAAGATCGACCAGAAGTACGGCACCAATTACCATGAGAGACTGAAAAAGTTCATGATGCGCGTCCAGGAGACCGATATTATGGTCGCCGGTTCCATGACCGACCCGAAGGGTGACCGCGGCAAGAAGCCCTCTCAGCAGGCTGATCCGGATCTGTTCGTGCATGTTGTCGAGAGAAGAGAGGACGGCGTGGTCGTCCGCGGCGCAAAGGCGCATCAGACCGGCATGGTCAACTCTCATGAGATGCTGATCCTCCCGACCACCAACCTGGGACCGGACGACAAGGACTATGCCATCGCCGCAGCTATCCCGGTCGACGCACCCGGCGTCATCCATTTCTTTGGCAGACAGACCAATGAGAACCGTCGTCTGGAAGGCGACATCGACTGCGGCAATTCCGAGTACGCGATTGTCGGCGGCGAGACCCTGACCGTCCTGAATGACGTATTCGTACCGTGGGAGAACGTGTTCATGTGCGGCGAGACCGATCTGGCACAGGAATTTGTCGAGACCTTTGCTGCATACCACAGACAGAACTACGGCGGCTGCAAGGTCGGTGTGGCTGACGTCATTATCGGCGCCGCTTCTGCCATGGCCGAGTACAACGGCTGCCCGAAGGCTTCCCATATCAAGGATAAGCTCACGGAGATGGTATTCCTGGCAGAGACCATGCACTGCTGCTCTATCGCCTGCTCCGCCATGGGTCACAAAACCGAAGCCGGCAGCTACTATGTAGACACCCTGCTGGCCAACACCGTCAAGCTGAACTGCACCAAGACCATGTACGAGATCTCACGTCTGGCTCATGATATCGCCGGCGGATTCATTGCCACCCTGCCTTATGAGGCTGATTACCGCTCCGAGATCGGGCATGACATCATCGACAAGTACTTTGCCGGTGACGCCCGCTTCAAGACCGAAGACCGTCTGCGCATGGCCCGTCTGCTGGAGAACATGACCGGCGGCACAGCCCTGGCAGAATCCATGCACGGCGCAGGTTCCCCGCAGGCCATGAAGGTCACGATCCAGAGACAGACCAACTGGGAGCAGAAGAAGAACTTCGCGAAGAAGCTGGCCAAGATCGCGGTGGAGGACTAAATGAAAAACATATTTGATCTGACCGGCAAGGTCGCCATCGTCGTAGGCGGCAGCCGGGGCCTGGGAAAAGGCATGGCTGTGGGTCTGGCCGACGCGGGGGCGTCGGTCGTGATCGCCAGCCGCGGCAAAGAAGCGCTGGAGGCGGCAGCGGCCGAGATCAGTGAGCAGACCGGCGGAACCTGCGTCGGCATGCAGCTGGATGTGACCTCCCTGCCGGATATTCAGGCTTTTATCCAAAAAGTTGACGAGCGTTTCGGCCGGATCGACATCCTGATCAACAGCGCCGGCATTAACATCCGCAAATCCGCCCAGGTCTTCGAAGAAGAAGACTGGGACAAGGTCACGGATACCCAGCTGAAGTACGTGTTCTTCATGGACCAGCAGGTCGGCAACTACATGATCGAGCGCGGCATCAGGGGACGGATCATCAACATAGGCTCCCTCTCCAGCGCTATCGGCCTGAAGAACATGGTCGCGTACTGCGCCTCCAAAGGAGCCATCGTACAGCTGACCAAAGCCCTTGCCAACGAGTGGGCGCCCTTCGGCATCACCGTCAACGCCATCGGGCCCGGCTATTATTTTACCGAGATGACAAAACCGCTCCTCTCCGACCCGGAAGTGATGCGGAAATACCAGGAAAAAATTCCGATGGGAAGACTCGGCAATCCGGAAGACCTCGCCGGCACGGCCGTGTATCTGGCCAGCGACGCGTCCTCCTACGTGACCGGACAGATCGTGTACGTGGACGGCGGATGGCTGATCAACTAAATAAAGGAAAGGAAACAGTATCATGAATTTCAATTTTACCGAGCAGGAACTTGCCGCACAGCAGGCAGCCAGAGAGTTTGCCCAGAATCGTCTTCGCCCCACTGTCGTAGAGCGCGATGAGGCGGGCGTATTCCCGACAGAGCTTTTCAAAGAGTTCGGCAAGACCGGCGCGTACGGCATGCCGTATCCGACAGAGGTCGGCGGTCTGGGCGCCAGCTACATGAGCTATGCCCTGTCCGTGGAAGAGGTCTCCAAGGTAGACGGCGCCTTCGGCATCATCTATAGCGTGGATACCTCCCTGTACGCCGGCAGCGTGATGAATTCATCCGCGCCGATCGAGATCAAGAGAAAATACATCGAGCCGATCGTCTATGGCGAGAAGATGGGTTCCTTCGGCCTGACCGAGCACGGCGCCGGCTCTGACGCCGCCGGACAGAAGACCGTAGCCGTCAAGGACGGCGATCACTATGTGATCAACGGCGCGAAGTGCTTTAACACCAACGGTCCGCAGGCTGACTTCACCGTCATCTACTGTCTGACCGATCCGGAGCTGGGCACCAAGGGCATGGCGGCTTTTGTCGTCGAGAAAGGCACGCCGGGATTCACCGTCGGCAAGATTGAGAACAAGATGGGTATCCGTCAGGCGCAGGTCTGCGAGCTGTATCTGGAGAACGTCCGCGTACCGGAAGAGAACATGATCGCGAAGCCGGGCGAAGGCTTCAAGCTGGCAATGGCTACCCTGGACGGCGGCCGCATCGGTGTCGCCGCGCAGGCCCTTGGTATTGCAAAAGGCGCCTTCGAAGAAGCAGTAGAATACATGAAAGTCAGAGAGCAGTTCGGCAAGCCGATCTTCAAAAACCAGTATCTGGCCTTCCGCATGGCAGACCTGGCCACCAAAATCAAAGCGGCCGAGTTCCTGCTGTACAATGCTGCCCTGGCACACGACAGCGGCAAGCGCTTCTCCGCAGACGCAGCCATGGCCAAGATGTACTGCTCCAACGTGGCGATGGAAGTCACCACTGAGGCAGTCCAGATGATGGGCGGAAACGGCTTCATGAAAGAGTATCACGTCGAGCGCATGATGCGCGACGCCAAGATCACCCAGATCTACGAAGG
>CAMODP010000023.1 GCA_946611445.1 uncultured Eubacterium sp. | reverse complement strand
CCGCGCTCCCGAGTGAGCAGGCACGGGCATCCGCCCACTCCACCGGAAAAAGCTGCCGGTTCTCCGTTCTGGCGAAACGCTCATCCAGCAGCAGGATCACACCGACATCTTCCGGTGTCCGGATGACCCTGCCGGCCGCCTGCTGCACCTTGTTCATGCCCGGGAACCGATAGGCATAGTCAAAGCCGTTCTTTCCGTTTCTGTCATAATAGCGTCTCAGGAGTTCCCTCTCTTCGCCGATCTGCGGCAGGCCGGTTCCGATAACGGCAGCCCCGATCAGACGGTCCCCGTACAGATCGATTCCCTCAGAAAAGATTCCGCCCATTACACAGAACCCGATCAGGGTTTCTTCCGTCTCTTCCTGAAACGCGGCAAGAAACGCCTCTTTCTCCTCTTCACGCATCGAAGGCTTCTGCATCACGCAGCGTATATCCCCGTCCCCGTACAGATCCAGGAAAACCTGTCCGACATCGTCCAGCATCTGATACGAAGGAAAGAAAACCATGTATCTTCCCGGTCTGGAGACGGTCATCTCACGGATATAGGCAGCAAAGCGCCCGAACTCTTCCGGCGTGCGTCTCCTGTACAGACTGCTTACATCCTTCCCGATCAGCAGAAGCCTCTTTCCCGCGTCAAACGGCGAACGGATATAAATCGCGTAATCGTCTTCTCTCGCGCTGAGCAGGCTCCGGTAATACTGCACCGGCAGCAGTGTGGCGGAGTAAAACACGGCACTCCTGCCGCGGTTCAGACATGCCTGCAGATTCTCAGCCGGATTGACGCAGAATATCTTCAGGAAAAAACGGCTGTCAGCTGTGATTTCTGTGTAAAGTATATAGTTCTGGTCCACAAGATCATACATATCCAGGAAACTGCACACAGAAAAATAGAAGCTCAGGAGGCTGCGCCTCCCTTCACCATCCCGCAGATCGGACAAGACCTCCTCGAGGGCGCCGGAGAGATTCATCAGCGCCGGGACAAATTCCCCGATCGATTTCCGCTCCTGCAGACGTCCGCCCCTGGAAAATGCAGTGTTGTCCCGCAGGGCTCCCATTCCGCCTCCGGGAGCAGAATCCGCTGTCACCGCCGACTCCTGCTCATGGCGGTATTGCAGAAGGATCTTCGCGCATTGCGCCGCAGCCTGGCGGAACCGCCTCAGGTTCTTCTGCAGCTCCTCGAGTTTCTTCCTGTCCCTGTGCCCGGGTCTGTATGCTGCCGGATCCGAATCTGCGGATATCTCAGCAGGCGTTTCCGGCCCGTTCTTGTCAAACAGAGTCAGCTGCCCGTCATCTGTCTGTTTTCCCTTTTTCCTGCGCTTTCTTCTTCCCGCCGCGTCAACGGCAGTTCCCAGCAGCGCCTCCACCTTCTCCAGTTCGTCTGCCGCAGCAGAGCGCGCGTCCCGGAAATCCTCCCGGAACAGGCCGGCGCTGAACATCTCACGTCCCCGCTCTACCAGATTGTGCGCCTCGTCAACAAGGAAGAGCCATTCGCCGCGCCGGCTTCCTTCACCGAAGAAGCGCTTCAGCCGTGCCGACGGATCAAAGACATAATTGTAGTCGCAGATCACGGCATCCATAAAATACGCAAGATCCAGCTGCATTTCAAATGGACAGACGTTCCATTTTTCCGCCTGGGAGAGAATCTCCTCCCTCCCGAAAGCGCTCTGTTCTGTCAGCATCTCCCAGACAGCCTGGTTTACCCGGTCAAAATGTCCTCTTGCGCGGGGACAGGACGCGGGATTACAGTCAGGTTCCTCCAGCACGCAGGTTTTTTCCTTGGATGTGATCGTCAGATTCCTGAAACGGAGTCCGCGGTTTCTCAGGATAGAAAACGCCTCCTCCGCCACCGTCCTTGTCACGGTCTTTGCTGTGAGATAGAATATTTTGTCGCCGCAGCCTTCTCCGATAGCGCGGACAGCGGGAAAAACAGCGGACATCGTCTTGCCGATCCCTGTGGGGGCCTGGACAAACAGCTGCTTTTTCCGCAGAATTGTCCGGTAGATGCCGGCGACCAGATCTCTCTGTCCCGGCCGGTAGGAAAACGGGAATTCCAGTCCCTTCATAGAGGCATCCCGCATCTGTTCCCATTCCACCTGAAATCCTGCCCACTGATGATAGGCCTGAAGAAGCTCTTCGAACCAGGCCTCCAGTTCCGGCAGCGTGTATGCGCGTAAGAATTTTTTCTCCAGTTCCGACTCCATGTTCACATAGGTCATACTGATGAAAACCTCTCCCAGACCGTGCCCGGAGCCGTACATATACGCATAACACATAGCCTGTGCCAGATGTACCGGCACAGGCTCTTCAATACGTTCAAGATCTGCATAGACACCCTTGATCTCTTCGATCAGGACAGTCTGTCCGTCAGGGTTCTCTGCTTTCATTCTGCTTTCCGCGGCGCTGCCGTCTCCCGGGTCCAGCATCCTCACGGCATCGTCATGACTGACCTGCCAGATGCCGTCCGCCCTTCCTTCTATGACCAGTGTATAGGTTCCGTAATCCCGCTCAAACCGCAGCGGAACCTCCGGCATATAGCCAGCACCCCGCCGCTGCTGGATCTTCCGGTGAATACGGCTGCCGGCCGCCATCGCGTCGCGGTCTGCCCATCCTCCCCGCCGGTTGTCCAGATCCCCGCTGCGCAGGATAAACTCCACAAGGGCGCGGACGGATGTCTGCACCGTTTTCTGACTGCCTTCCATAGGCTGCAGGAGCCTCCCTTATCCGTTCAATCCGCGTATCCGCACAGCCGCCTCGTCCAGATCAGTATTCAGCACGCCCGCAAAGTCTCCGGCATCAGCGGCTTCCGCCAGTTCCGGCCGTATGGGCAGTTTGCCCAGAACGGGGATACCGAGCTCCGCAGCCACCTCATCGATATGGCTCTCTCCAAACAGCCGGATGACCTTTCCGCAGTCCGGACAGGTAATATAACTGTAGTTTTCCACTACGCCGAGAACAGGAATATCCATCTGGGCAGCCATCCGGTACGCCTTCTTCACGATCATCTTCACCAGATCCTGGGGCGATGTGACAATCACGACACCGTCCAGCGGCAGTGACTGAAAGACCGTCAGCGGCACATCTCCGGTTCCGGGCGGCATATCAACGAACAGATAATCCAGCTGTCCCCAGACAACATCTGTGTAGAACTGCTTTACCATATTTGCGATGACCGGCCCCCGCCAGATCACCGGATCTTCTTCCTGCGGCAGGATCAGGTTCACGGACATGACGGAGACACCGTTCTCTGCCTGCAGCGGATACAGCCCGTTGTCATCCCCGACAGCCGGCCCGTGCAGGCCGTACATCTTCGGAATGGACGGTCCTGTGATATCGGCATCCAGTATGCCGACCTCATACCCCTGCCCGGCCATCAGATTCGCCAGAGAAGCCGTCACCAGCGATTTTCCTACGCCGCCCTTGCCGCTGACGACGCCGATCACATGGGAAATATTGGAATATGGGTTTTCTTCCACCTGAAACTGACTCTTGTCAAATGCTTTTTTTTCGCTCATATCTCTTCCGCTGCCCTCTCAGATTTCAGTGAACGTGTAGCGCTGTCTGATGCCAGAAGTCACAATGTCAAACACGATCGTCCCGTCGGGACGGACTGTCTTGTCATATGTCAGGACCTTATCCTCAAATTTCTTTTTGATGAATTCCTCCGGATCATCCGTTTCAATCTCATCAAAAAAAACATCGCGCATCTGATTGTTCGGGCATTCGTTGAAAATCTCCCACACGGTTTCGTATTCTTTCACACCGGGTCCTCCTCGTCAAACTCCACAATAACATAGTATCCCCGTTCCGTCTGCCGCACATCCTTTACGACCCCTTCCCGGGACTGCAGTCTCTCGTAAGGCTGGAAATTCCTGCTCATGGCGACGGCAGGAATTATCGTATAATAATAGGATGAAGGCAGCTGCCCTTCCGTTACGGTCACCCTGTCGCCCGGCTCTACCAGACCCGGGCGTTCCATTTTGAATTCTTCGCTTCGCATTGCCGTTTTTCCTCACACAGTCCGGCCGGCGGATATCAGTGATGGAACAGACGGATTCCCGTAAAGGCCATTACCATGCCGTACTTGTTGCAGCATTCGATGACGGCGTCATCCCGCACGGAGCCTCCCGGTTCCGCTATATAGCAAACACCGCTTTTGTGCGCGCGCTCAATATTGTCCGAAAACGGGAAGAATGCGTCTGAGCCCAGTGAGACGCCGGTCAGCTGATCCAGCCAGGCACGCTTCTCTTCCTCTGTGAAAACCTCCGGCCGGCGGCTGAACAGGCGCTGCCAGGCACCGTCCTCCAGCACATCTCTGTATTCGCTGCCGATATATACATCAATCGCGTTATCTCTGTCCGCCCTGCGGATTCCCTCCAGGAAGGGGAGTTCCAGAACCTTCGGGCACTGGCGCAGCCACCAGTTGTCTGCCTTCTGCCCTGCCAGTCTTGTACAGTGTACCCGGGACTGCTGTCCGGCGCCGACGCCGATGGCCTGTCCGTCTTTGACATAGCAGACCGAGTTGGACTGGGTGTACTTCAATGTGATCAGGGCGATCTTGAGATCACGTTTCGCTTCTTCAGACAGCTCCTTCTGCTCTGTCACAATGTTGGAAAGAAGCGCATCGTCTATAAGAAGCTCCTGCCGTCCCTGCTCAAATGTCACGCCGAATATCTGACGGCGCTCCAGCGGCTCAGGAATATAGTCCTCATTGATTTTCAGCACGACATAATTGCCGTTTTTCTTTGCGCGCAGGATAGCAAGCGCCTCCTCCGTATAACCGGGCGCGATCACGCCGTCTGATACCTCTCGCCTGATCAGCAGGGCTGTATCCCTGTCACATACGTCAGAAAGGGAGATAAAGTCCCCGAAAGAAGACATCCTGTCGGCCCCCCTGGCCCTGGCATAGGCACACGCCAGCGGTGAGAGATCCCCGCAGTCGTCAACCCAGTATATTTTCCGGAGCACATCCGGCAGAGGCAGCCCGACAGCAGCGCCTGCCGGGGAGACATGCTTAAAGGAAGCCGCAGCCGGAAGGCCGGTCTGCTTTTTCAGATCTCTCACCAGCTGCCATCCGTTAAAAGCATCCATGAAATTGATGTAGCCCGGTCTGCCGGAAAGCACCTCCACCGGGAGATCACTGCCGTCCGCCATATATATTCTGGAAGGCTTCTGGTTCGGGTTGCAGCCGTATTTTAACTGTAATTCCTGCATATAAACACCTCTTCTGGCTTTATTAAACGTTTTTATTGATGATCTTCGACTCACAGCTGCCGTCCGCGATTGTGATATAACGCACAAACAGAGACACCTTGTTGTCCGGATTCAGACTCTCCCAGAGTTCCTGCGCCCATTCGCCGCAGCTGCCGGGAACGCGGATTTTCAGCGGTTCCCCGGAAAAGCTGGGAAGCGGGCTGCCATCGTGCAGATACGTAGACAGGAAATGTCCCTCACCCACAGGCGCGTCCGGATAATCATAGGTGAACCGCAGGCACTGCGCAGGATCGCCGTCGTTGCTTTTCAGGATGGACATCGTGTAGCCGAACGTCCCGCCGGCCACTGTCAGCAGACCTGAGATCCGGGGCGTGTAGTTCGGCCCGTCCGGCTCAAAGCAGCGGCTGCGCAGGCTCTCTTCAAAAGACAGGCCGCTGCGGAGTCCGTCATATACGGTATCTGTCTGATCCCCGTTAGTGACAATGGTATGTGTCTCATCCGGCACACGCACCGGCGCGTAGATAATCAGGCTCGGATCTTCGAGCTTCGCGGGATCAAAGGCCTGCGTGCGGATGCCCTGCCCGTCTTCCACAAAGACCCGGTTCCGGCTGTTGGCGCTCCTGCCCATTATGAAATAGGCCAGTGCCGCCTTCGTTCCGTCTGCTGTCCGTCCGATTGCAATTCCCCGTCCGGGATAGCTGTTTTCGCTGAGATACTGTTTCAGGTCAACCGCTGTACTCATAACTTGACTCCTCTCGTATCGGGCTGTGCTGTCTTCTTCATTTTTACAGCTCTATCAGTTCCTTGGGGGAATGTGCCAGATTCCGGCATCCGTCCGCTGTCACGACCACCATATCTTCAATCCGTACTCCGCCGAACCCGGGCACATAGATGCCCGGCTCAACTGTCTCTATCATATTCTCTTCCAGAACAGTGTCGTCTGTGGGCGAAAGCCGCGGATCTTCATGAATGTACAGTCCCACACTGTGCCCCAGTCCGTGTCCGAAATACGCCCCGTAGCCGGCATCACGGATAATGTTCCTGGCGACGGCGTCAACCTCGCTGCCCTTCATTCCGGCCTTCAGAACTGACAGTGCCTCCGTCTGCGCCCGCAGTACGATACTGTAGATCTCCTTCTGCTTTTCATCCGCCTTGCCCAGCACAACCGTCCGGGTCATATCGGAGCAGTACCCGTCGATCACGCAGCCGAAATCCATGGTCACAAAATCGCCGGTCTCCAGCTTTTTGTTTCCGGGAACCGCGTGCGGCATGGAAGAATTCAGCCCTGAAGCGATGATCGTGTCAAAAGACAAGCCCTGCGCACCATGCTTTTTCATGCGGTATTCCAGCTCGGCTGCCGTCTCCAGCTCCGTCATGCCGGGCTTCAGAATATTCAGAATATCCGCAAAGGCGGCATCGCCGACAGCCTCCGCCTTTGCCAGGCACTCCAGTTCTTCCGGGGTCTTGATCCTCCGGATCGCGTTAATCTGGTTTTCCAGCGGCAGCCACTGCTGCACCTCCTGCAGGCCGTTCGCGTAGCGGCTGAACTCACTGCATTTCATATAATTGTCTTCGTATCCGACTATGTCGATCCCGTCGCTGCTGATACACTCCCGCAGAATGTTCACACGTCTGTGCGAATTCTTTTCTTCAATAATCTCAAAATCACTCTGCCTGGCGGCCGCCTCTGTGTACCGGGAATCCGTAATGATCACGTTCCGGTTCCGGGAGAGATACAGCATTCCTTCCCCCATGAATCCGGAAATGTATCCGACGTTGTGCGGATCCGTGATAAACAGCGCACCGGCGCCCGTCGTATCGAAGATCTTCCGTACCCGTTCCTGTCCTGCTCTGCTCATACTCTGCCTGCCTTTCCTGTAAAGTCATATTATGATTTAAATGCAATCACAGCCTTCCGTACACATCCTGCGGCACATAAGCCCGGATACGGATGCCGTCCTGTTCATATTCCTCTGATTCCAGTCTGCCTCTCTGCCTGATCTGCGCAAGCAGTGCTCCCTGGCTGTAGGGAAGCAGCCTCTCCACATAGATCTGTCTGGAGAGTACCATTTCCTCCAGTGCGTGCAGGACTTCATCCAGGCCCCTGCACAGTCTCAGGGAAGTGCGTACCTCCGCCTCGGCGCGGCTGTCGTGCAGCGCGCTTCTTCTGTCCAGACGGTCCTGTTTATTATATATGGTAAGAACCGGTTTCTGCTCAGCACCAAGCATCTTCAGTGTCGCGTAGACGACCTCCATCTGCTGCTCTGCCTGCGGATTTGAGGCGTCCACCACATGGATCAGCATATCCGCCAGCGCAGTTTCCTCCAGCGTGCTCCGAAAGGCGTCAATCAACTGATGCGGCAGCTTTCGGATAAATCCGACCGTATCCGTCACAAGCATTTCCGTTCCGCCGGGCAATTCCAGTTTTCTCGTGGTGGGATCCAGCGTCGCAAACAGCGCGTCCTCTTCAAGAACGCCCGCATTCGTCAGAACATTGAGCAGGGTGGATTTTCCGGCGTTGGTATAGCCGACGATTGCCGCGGTCAGACGGCCGTCTTTCTGCCTTCCCTGGCGGATCACATCTCTGTGCCGCCGCACCTCTTCCAGCTCGTGGTTAAGGGACGCGATTCTCTCCGCGATCAGACGCCGGTCCATTTCCAGCTTTTTTTCTCCGGGTCCGCGGGTGCCGATGCCGCCGCCCAGCCTGGAGAGAGAAGCGCCCAGCCCTGCCAGGTGCGCCTGCCTGTAACGGAGCTGTGCCAGCTCCACCTGGATTTTTCCTTCACTGGTACGCGCCCGCGCAGCAAATATATCCAGAATTAAAAGTGTGCGGTCGCAGACCTTGCAGGACAGCTCCCGTTCCAGATTCCGCATCTGCGCAGGAGACAGCTCATCATCGCAGATGACCGTATCCGCTTCCAGCAGGGCCAGCATCTCGGCCAGCTCCTCTATCTTTCCCTTTCCCAGATACGTTCCCGGATCAGGAAATGCCCTGTTCTGCATGAGGCTGGTGACAGCCACGGCGCCGGCAGTCTCTGTAAGGGCTTCCAGCTCCCGCAGTGAAGCGGCTGTTCCCTGTTCGTCTCCCCAGGTCACGGCAAACAGAATTGCCCGCTCTCTGGAATCCTGATTGTTCTCATACATCGTCATTTACCCACGGCAGCCTCCTCAGCCGCCGTAATAAGTGCCGTCATCATATGCTGCGTCTGTATTTCCGGCACTGTCTCCATATGCCCCGGAATTGTACGCAATCGTGTCAATCAGGCCGTCACCGTCCAGATCCACGCCGCCGTCTATGATGCCGTCGCCGTCCATGTCCCATATGGTGTCTATATAGCCGTCGTTGTCCTTATCCCAGGTGCTGTCAATATAGCCGTCGCCGTCCTCATCCAGTCCGCCGTCCAGATAGCCGTCACCATCCGCGTCCACGCCTTCCGGTATCCCGTCTCCGTCCAGGTCCACGCTGATGTCCGTGTTCTCCGCAGGCTGCTCGGAAGACGCCTCCGGAGGAGGCGCCGCATAGCTTCCTTCCAGGCGGCTCTGGATAAAAATATTCTCCCGCAGGGCATCCTCATTCTCAGGATAGAGCTTTAAAAAGCTCTCCATTCTGGCAGCCGCCGTCTCAAAATCCAGCTTGCATTCATAGGCGACAATCTCATTGAAGCGGAGCGCCTCCTTCACACTGCCGTTCAGCGTAGCCATTCCGCTCTTAATATAGTTGATCGCCTCGTCATACTTATCTTCATAGAGAGCGCACAGCGCCAGTCCGTTGTAGCCGACTCCCTGCGTTGCCTCGGCGGAAGCGCCTTCCAGAAAAAGCGCCCTGGCTTTTTCTATATCATTCTCTTCCAGGTATACCCTGCCCAGCAGCGTCAGCGCACCGGAGACATTCTCTTTTACCGCGCGCTCCAGATAGGTTTTCGCCTGCGCATACTCACCGAGCACGTAGCTGATTCTTCCGAGCTCATAATACTCTTCCGGAGAAGACGGTTTTTTCGTCATGCCCTCTTTCAGAAAAGCGGCGCCGTCTGCCTGTCTGTTGTTCGACGTATAGACCTCATAGATCTGCAGGTACACCTCATAGTCGCTGTCTCTCTCGACAGCCTTCCTGAAATCCTGTCCTGCCTGGCCGAATTTTCCCTCCTCCGCGTAGAGCTTTCCCCGCAGAAGATACGCCCTGCCCGCGTTTTTTCCGTCCAGCAGGCGATTGTAGTTGCTCATGGCGCGGTCCAGCTGTCCCGACCGATGGTATGCCTCAGCCTGATAAAACAGGATATCCTCCCGGAATGCCGCGCTGTCCTTGTAGGAAGGGATCTCCTCGAGCGCCATGTTGAAGTACTCGATAGCTTCCTCGTACCGTTCCTGGCGGATCGCGATGATCCCCTGCCCCCGATGTCCCTCGGCAGCCCGTCCGTCAACATCAATGGCTGTCCGGAACAGCGTATCCGCAGTCGTATAATCACCGGTTCTGAGCGCCTCTATCCCATCCTCATACGAGGTAGGCATGGTGCTCTGACCGCAGGCCGGCAGCAGTGCAGCCGACAATACCGCCGCACAGAACAGTCCCGCTCGTTTTTTTGTGATTTTCATGCCCTTCACCGGTTCCGTCAGCTCCTTGTCCGTCCTGCTATCGTCACACAGGCATTTGCCTGCTCTCCCTGTCTTTCTCAGCTCTGCGCCAGTCTGGCGCTCTGGTCCGCAGCCGTCAGCGCATCCATCAGTTCATCCAGATCGCCGTTCATGACGGCATCAATCCGGTGCAGGGTCAGATGAATCCGGTGATCCGTCACACGGCCCTGCGGAAAATTGTAGGTCCGGATCTTTTCGGAACGGTCGCCCGTACCGATCTGGCTCCGCCTGGCTTCCGCCTCTTCATCGTGTCTTTTCTGCAGTTCCAGGTCATACAGCTTCGAGCGCAGCAGCGCCCAGGCTTTCGCCTTGTTCTGGATCTGAGACTTTTCTGTCTGTGAATAAATCACGATTCCTGTCGGGTAATGCGTGAGGCGGACTGCGGAATCTGTCGTATTGACGCACTGTCCGCCGTTTCCTGACGCACGCATGACATCAATCCGGACATCCTTGTCAGGAATATCGATGGAAATATCCTCCGTCACCTCAGGCATCACAGCCACCGTGATGGTAGAAGTGTGAATACGGCCTCCGGACTCTGTCTCCGGCACTCTCTGTACACGGTGCACGCCGCTCTCATATTTCAGACGGGACCATGCGCCTCTGCCGTTGACCATAAAGCTGCACTCCTTAAAGCCGCCCAGGCCATTCTCATTCACATTGATCAGGTCGGTGCGCCAGCGGCGTCCTTCCGCGTACCGCACATACATGCGGTAGATCTCTGAGGCAAAAAGAGCCGCCTCATCGCCCCCGGCGCCTGCCCGGATCTCCATGATCACATTTTTTTCGTCGTTCGGATCCTTCGGCAGCAGCAGAATCCGGAGTTTCTGCGTCAGCTCCTCATCCTGTTTTTTCGCTGAGGCCAGTTCCTCCTTCAGCATGTCCCGCATTTCGGGGTCTTCTTCTCCGGACAGAAGCTCCGTGCTCTCCTCAATAACCTGGCAGTTCTTCTTCCAGGCTGTATAGGCATCTACCACGGGCTGCAGCTCAGCCTGTTCCTTCATGAGTTTCTGCATCTGCGCGGGATCCCCGGCGGTATTCGGTTCGCCCAGCATGCGGAGGATTTCCTCCTGTCTGTGCCGGACATCCTCCAGTTTTTCAAACATATCTGCTCCTTCCGGCCGCGACGCGGTCGAGTCCGGACATATCCTGTATGACGGAAGTCTCTGTATAGCCTTCACTCTCCAGCAGCGAAAGGACTTCCGCTCCCTGGTCAAAACCGATTTCCAGCAGGAGCCACCCGCCGCAGGTCAGATGTTCCGGCGCTCCCCGGATGATTCTGCGCAGCAGCGCCAGTCCGTCCTCACCGCCATCCAGTGCCATATGCGGCTCATGACAGCGCACCTCCGGATCCAGCTGCGGAATGACGCCGGATGCGATGTAGGGAGGATTGGATACGATCATATCGTATGTTTCCGTCACCTTTTCAAACAGATCGCTGCAGAGCCACCTGGCCTGCAGACCCATCCGTATCCTGTTTTCTTCCGCGACAGCGAGCGCTGCCTGCGACAGGTCCGTCCCGCATCCCTCGGCCTGGCATTCGGAAAGCAGGCTCAGCAGGATGCAGCCGCTGCCGGTGCACAGGTCCAGAATCCGCGACCCGTTCTCTGTCCGGCGCAGTGCTTCTTCTATCAGTGTTTCCGTATCCAGTCTGGGAATCAGCACATCGGGCGTCACAAAAAAGCGCCGTCCGAGCAGCCAGGCTTCCCCGAGAATATACTGGACCGGTTCATGGCGGAGTCTTCTCTGCAAAAAACTGTGATACTGCTGCAGATACACCGGATCAACAGGTTCCTCCGCGTGCAGCAGATACCTCTGTCTGTCTGTGCGGCAGGCAGCTTCCAGCAGCAGCCAGGCATCCGCCTGCGCCTCCCTGATGCCTCCGCCCTCCAGTGTTTTTTCTCCCGTCCGGAGAAGTTCCCGCAGAGACACTCTCTCACTGTGCCGTGTCAAATCCCTGCTCCTTCTGCCATTTTTTCCAGTCAAACACCGCTTCCACTGCGGCAATCGCCACCTCTGTCTGGTCGGCATCCGGCTCTTTAGTCGTCAGTCTCTGCAGACAGAGACCCGGCTTGCTGAGCAGGTTGACCAGCGGGTTGTCGGAATTTCCTGCCAGCCGGATAATCTCATAGGAGACGCCGGCAATGACCGGAATCAGGATCAGCCGCAGCACCAGGCGGAGCACACGGTCATCCGTATAGATAAACATCAGGAAAACGGCGCTCACGATCATGACAAAGAACAGGAAGCTGGTGCCGCACCGTTTGTGTTCCCGGGAGCAGCCCAGCACATTCTCGACAGTCAGGGGCCGGCCGTTCTCAATGCAATTGATGCATTTATGCTCCGCGCCGTGGTACATAAACGTTCTCTGGATATCCTTCATGCGGGATATCAGAAACATGTAGAGAAGAAAGAGTCCCACGCGGATCAGTGATTCCAGAAAGGCCAGGAGCCAGTGTGAGGAGATAACCTTTTCCAGCTGTGACGCGGCCAGATACGGCAGCAGCATGAATATGCCCACAGCCATCACAATGGACAGTATCAGCGTGCCGGTCATCAGCAGCGAATCCTCCCGCTCCTTTTTGCGCAGTTCTTCTTCTGTGAGGGGCTTCTTTTCTCCGCCGTCCCCGGGTTCCTCCTCATCGTCGTAGAAGCTCGCTGAATACATGAGGCATCGGATGCCGATCACCAGGGAATCGACAAACGCGAACATGCCCCTGATTACGGGAACCTTCAGCAGTTTTTTCGCGCCGGGCAGTTCTTTATATGTATCGACCTTTACTTCTATCTCCCGGTCCGGTTTGCGGACCGCTATGGCATACTTTTCTCCGGCCCGCATCATGATGCCTTCGATCACTGCCTGGCCGCCTATATTGGATGATTTATTGCTCATATCCGTCACATACCTTCTGTTTCTGCAGTTTAACTGATTTATTATACCATATCCGCAATGCGCCGTATAGAAGGATATCGCAGACAAAAAAAGGGGGCTGAAGTGTATACTCCAACCCTCTCATTCTCTCATTTTGAGCACGATTGCTCTGCGGATCAGAGACCGTACTTCTTGTTGAATTTCTCAATACGTCCGCGCGCTGTGGTAGCCTTCTGCTGTCCTGTATAGAACGGATGACACTTCGAGCAGATCTCGACATGGATATCACCCTTTGTAGAACCGACGGTAAATGTATTGCCACAGTTGCATGTAACTGTTGCTTCCTGATACTGCGGATGGATTCCTTCTCTCACTGTTATCACCTCTTCCAATTGCATACTTGCTTTCAACAGCTTGCTTATTGTATCACACACATATTCCAAATGCAAGCGCTTTTTCCGCGAGGAATATGCGCTTCCTGACGGAGCTCAGACGATGCGCTTCTTTTTGAGCATTTCCACCAGCTCCCGGTTGGTGCGTGTGTGCGCAAACATATTCAGAATAGTCTCTCCGGCCTCTTCGGCCTTCAGGCCGTTGAGTGCCCGGCGCATATTGCCGACAGCTTCCTGCTCGTCCGGCGTAAGCAGGAGGTCCTCTCGCCTGGTGCCGGAGCGGGACAGGTCAATTGCGGGAAAAACGCGTCTCTCCTGCAGTTTTCTGTCCAGGATCAGTTCCATATTGCCGGTGCCCTTGAACTCTTCGTATACGACATCGTCCATCTTGCTGCCCGTATCCACCAGCGCTGTCGCGAGTATCGTAAGGCTGCCGCCCTCTCTCATATTTCTGGCTGCGCCGAAAAACCGTTTCGGCATGTGCAGCGCCGCCGGGTCAAGTCCGCCGGAAAGCGTGCGTCCGCTGGCTGGAATTACCTGATTGTATGCCCTGGCCAGGCGCGTAATGCTGTCAATGAAAATGATGACGTCCTTCTTCTGCTCCACCATCCGCCTCGCGCGTTCGATGGCCATCTCAGACACCCTTTTGTGATGCTCTGCCGTCTCATCGAATGTGGAATAAATTACCTCCACATTTTTCCCGTGAACGGTTTCCCGGATATCGGTCACCTCTTCCGGCCGCTCATCGATCAGCAGAATGATGATATGCATCTCCGGGTTGTTGCGGAGCACAGAGCGGGCGGTATCCTTCAGAAGCGTCGTTTTTCCCGCCTTCGGAGGAGATACGATCATGCCTCTCTGGCCCTTGCCGATCGGGCTGACCAGATCCACGATACGCATGGCCAGGCTGCCGCCGGGCCGCTCCAGCCGGATCCTCTCATCGGGAAAGATCGGCGTCATAGACTCAAAATTGATTCTCTTCGCGCTCTCTGACGGGGACATCCCATTGATGGATTTCACATACAGAAGGGCAGAGAATTTCTCATTCATCGTCTTCAGACGTGTATTGCCCCGCAGCATATCTCCTGTCCGCAGACCGAACCGCCGGATCTGGGACGGCGACACATAAATGTCGTTCTCACCGGGCATATAATTGTCCGACCGGATAAAGCCGAACCCGTCCTGCATGACTTCCAGTATGCCGTACACCTCGTTTCCGCTGTCCAGTTCCTGCAGTTCCGGCTTCATGCTGCCGGCCTGGTCCTCCGGATCCGGATCCTGCGGCAGAAGATCAGCAGCGTGCGTTTCCCGTGCGCTCACGCCAGCCTGCTCCTGCCTTACGGCCTTTCTGCCGGCTCCGTCTGCCTGGGTTCTGGCAGCCGCTTCCTGATCCGGTGCGGTGTCCTTCGCGGATGATGCGGTTTTCCTGCTGACGCCGGCGGATTTTCTGTCCGCACCCGAAGATTTCCTGTCCGCGCCGGAGGTTTTTCTGTCAGCACCCGCAGGTTTTCTGTCAGCACCCGCAGGCTTTCTGTCAGCGCCCGCAGGTTTTCTGTCCGTGCCCGCAGCCCCTCTGTCCGCGTCTGCGGACACAGTTTTTCCCTCTGTCTCCGAAACGTTTGACGCGGCAGCACGGCTCTCCGCCGCGCGTCCTGCAGCTTCCGCCTCAGCCCGCGCTCTGTCATTCTCATCTTCCTGCAGCATTCTCTCCACCAGCTGTTCCTTCCGCAGGGAAGAAATGCCCTTCAGGCCCCGCGCCTTTGCAACGGCACGCAGCTCTGTCAGCGGCAGAGATTCGTAGCGTTCTTTCATCATGATAAATCTGTCTCCATAAAATCAGGTTGGGTACTGGTGGGATCAGCTGCCGAAGCAGCCAGAAAAAAGAATCTCAGAAACGATTCGCATGAAGTGCGGCTAACAGGACTTGAACCTGCATGGTTGCCCAACGGGACCTAAACCCGCCGCGTCTGCCAATTCCGCCATAGCCGCGAACAAAACATGAAGCATCGGGGACTCGAACCCCGGACAACTTGATTAAAAGTCAAGTGCTCTACCACCTGAGCTAATGCTCCACAGCTGGGCCAGCCGGATTCGAACCAGCGCATGCAGCAGTCAAAGTGCTGTGCCTTACCGCTTGGCGATGGCCCAGTACGCCCTCGCAGCAACACACCGCACGTGCCATCCCGCTGTGCAGGCCGCAACGGCAGGGTGGATGAAGGGACTCGAACCCCCGATCTCCAGAGCCACAATCTGGC